>JAYYJC010000191.1:0-4017 GCA_036146655.1 Myxococcota bacterium
TACGACTTATCATTCTATTGGGAATTTAAACATCCCAAATGCACATTAATAATGACCAAACAGGACGGACATCACCTTTAGCAAAACACATAGCTATTTACCGTCCGACAACAGAAAAGCAAAAGAGCACAACACGGGTTTTTTGAAATAAGCAGACAGCGAAAAAGAATCCGTTAAACTGATGAAGTATTAATGAGCTCATACAATTCATGCGCATCACTTCAACAGGTATCACTGATGGAATTTAAGTTTGAAAGTACCGCAGAGGCGGTCACAGAAGGTCTAGACCTTTCGGGAAGAACCTACCTTATTACAGGAAGCAACTCCGGCCTTGGGCTTGAATCCACACGGGTACTTGCCAAACGAGGTGCTCATATTATCGCCGCAGCAAGGACTCTCGGAAAGGCAGAATTAACGCTAAAGAGCTTGAAGATAACAGGAACAGCAATCGCCTGTGAATTGGCCGACCTAAGCAGCGTCCGTCAAGCAGTGTCTGCAGTAAAATCATCCGGTAAACTACTCGACGGCATTATAGCCAATGCGGGAATCATGGCTCTGCCAACCCTCCAGCAAAAGGACGGTCTTGAGCTTCAATTCTATACCAATCACATTGGGCACTTCTTATTGGTGACTGAACTGATTGACCAATTGACGGACAACGGCCGTGTGGTCATGTTGTCAAGTGGTGCACACTTTTATGCCAGAGAGAGTGGACTAGAACTCGACAATACATCAGGTGAAAATAATTACGATGACTGGCGGATGTACGGGCGTTCAAAATTGGCCAATATCCAATTTGCCAATGCCCTCAATAGACGGTTTGTCGGCACTAACCGCAGGGCAAACTCAGTCCACCCCGGAGTAATTGTGACCAATCTAGCACGGCACATTGCCAACAAAGAAGAAATGTACGAACAAATCCAAAAAAGAGTCCGCCTCAAAAATGTGGAGCAAGGTGCCGCCACACAATGCCTCGTGGCCACTCATCCCGCACTCGAAGGCGTAGGTGGAAAATACTTTGCAGATTGTCAGATCAAATCCACCGCACCCATCGCACAAAATGAGACTGAGTCGGAGGCGTTGTGGGCATTCAGCGAAAACTTCGTTGCGACCCATTAGATTCAAAATTGCGAGTTCAGCGAATGACAAATGAATCATCACCGACAATAGCGAATCTGATTAAACTTGCCGCCCAGCTCAGAGATCAGTGTGACAGTTACGCACAAACACTTCTGGAAGAAGGCGCAGCAGATTACATATACAATCCACTTTATTATGCTTGGGATGTCCACAAGGCTTATGTTAATCTTGCGGGCGGTTTGGGGGCAAAGACCATTTTATTGGGCATGAATCCTGGTCCTCATGGCATGGGTCAAATGGGAATCCCCTTTGCGGCAGCTAGCATGGTACGAGACCTGCTGGGGATAAAAGGTATTCCTGTTAAGCCTGCCCGTAGACCACATCCCAAACGCACGATCGTGGGCCTAAGCTACCCGAAAGAGGAAGTTTCTGGTACTCGCTTGTGGGGACTTCTCAAAATGCACTATGGCGATGCAGAAGGCATTTTTAAAAAGGTTTTTATTGTCAACCACTGCCCGTTGATGTTCCTCAATGGCCCTCGAGCCACCAACATTACCCCAGATAAAATTTCTGGTTCAACCAACAAGGCCTTGCTTGCCGATGGTGATGCCCATCTGAAGGCCGGGGTAGAGGCGCTTGGTGCCACTCAAGTAATCGGTGTGGGACGATTTGCAGAAGGCCGTGCAAAGAAAGCGTTGAAAGGGATGAACATTGACATCACAACCTGCTGGCACCCCTCACCAGCGTCACCTTTGGCCAACAAAAATGGCGGCGCAGATTGGCGGGCCAATGTCCGCAATGTCTTGCCATAACCGATTGTAGATGCAGGAGAACCGTTCACGCAAACACTTCGCCCGTGTCGGATATATTCTGATCGGATGCAGCATAGTGGCATGGGGAATGGTCTTTGTCGTACCCTTTGTACTGGAAAGCAGTTTGGCTGGATGGATGAGTGGCCTATACGGTGTAAGCTATGTCTTTTGGTTTGGCGGCATTGCCTGTTTGGGGAGAGCTCAGAAGAAGAATACCCCATCCGTTTGAACAATTTCTCATCATTGTGATTGGATTAAACTTTAATTCAGTGTCATTTCCAATTATGGCCACAACTGAAATTGGATTGCGAACAAGCCACATCAAAACAGGAAATGATGAATCATTGAGCCACGCGGAAAACACTTATTCCGCCTTCGGTATCAAGTGCTGCAATGGCTCGGTCATCCGGACGCCAAATCAATTCAGAAATGCCTTTCCCAACAAGACCTGCACCAACAATTCCCCCCTCTCCATTGCTTTTGAGACTCCAAATGGCAACGGCACCATCTCGAGCACCTGAAGCCAATCGGCTGCCCTGTCGAGCAAATGCCAAAGATGTAATGGGCTCAACATGCAGTTCAAGCACACCCGGATGCGTGCCTTCTGGTCCATTGCCCTCAAAACTCCAGACCGTCACAGATTCCGCACCGCTTGTGGCAAGCAATGTGCCCGTTTCATCAAAGGCAAGTGCAGATGGTTTACACGGATAACCACTCATCATCGAATCGTCTCCAGATGAACGACGCCAAAAGTGCACCGAATTGTCTTGACTGCCGCACGCCACAATATCTCCATTAGGGCTCAATACCATGGACACCAAAGAGCCTTTCCACTCTAACTTTTGAAGCAACTCGCCAGTTGGGATTTTGAAGAATGCCACTTGTCCATAACAGGCTGTGGCGATTTCTTTTCCAGAAGACCATGAAATGGCACTGACTGTACTTGGGTGTTCTGTTGTTTCCCAAACGGCATTGCCATCTTCATCAACGATATGCAAACTTCTAGAGATTGAAGCTGCGAGCCAACGGCCATCTGGAGCCCATGCCACATTGTCGACCCATCCTCGACCAAGTGCAATGGTGTGTATCAACTGACCATCTTTTGCATTCCATACGCGTACCTGCCCATCTTGACCACTGGTGGCAATGCGATTGCCATTCGGATGTATAGACACAGCGAGCAAACCATGCTCATGCGTAGACGAATGAGCCCAGATTTTTTTTCCAGACTTGCCTTCAAAGCCGAACAGACCACCAGAGGCATCACCAACAACAAGAAGTTTTCCTTTCAAGGCCCATCCACCTGAAATGGCATAGTCATCAACTTTAGAAAACCAGCCTTCTCTAAGAATGCCTTTTGTATTATCAACCCCTAGACGAGACATGCTTCAAATCCTGTTCGCATTTCTTCTTCGTCCAAATTGCGTCCGATAAAGACAAGTTGATTCCGTCTCGGTGCGTCTCCCCAAGGTTTATTGGGTTGGCCATCAAAGAGCATGTGAACCCCTTGAAAAACAAACCGTCGATCATCGCCCAAAATACTAATAAAGCCTTTCATTCTGAAGATGTCAACACCACGCTCAGCGAGAAGTTTACCCAACCACGCATTTAGCTTATTTGGCTCAACATCTCCATCCACCTCGATTGAGATCGAACCAACCTCATCATCATGTTCATGTTGAGCAACCCAGATTCGTTCACAATCTGATTCAACAATGGCGCCTTTAACCCGTGGAATGCCAGCCGTCTTTTCGACCAGGGCAAAAGGAGTGTTAGGTGCTGTATCTGACTTCAAATCTTTTCCATCGGCATTCACAAGAGTCATATCGAACTCTTCGGCAGTATGTTGAGCATACAGCCCTACCCGTGTGAGTTCTGACACCTGTATGAAAAATGACTTTCGACCATCAGACTGCAGCTGAAGATTGATGTGCTCGCCAAACTGAAGTTCTTCTCCTGGATTTGCATCAATTGCGGGCTCTGCAAAACGCCGAACAGCCCATTCAGCACCTGCTCTAAGTGCCTCATCGCTTGTGCTTTGATCAACCATCAATGCTAATGACATCGTGGGATCTGGTCCTTCTGCAAGACTAAGTGCATATCGTCCTGGCTGAAGTGTATACAC
>JAYYJC010000192.1:0-10000 GCA_036146655.1 Myxococcota bacterium
TCGGAAAAAACAAGCCCTGTGTTTTCACCCAACTGATTGTCTGATTGACAGCCAAAAGCCGTCAACAATTGAAGTGTGAAGACGCAGGAGAGAACACGAAATCGGTGAGCAATAGACACTTAATTAGCTTAACGGCTTTGAAGACTGAGCTGAAATTAATGCGCCGACTGAGTTAAAAAATGAGACTTGACTGTGGAACAGTCATTCGAAACGATGAAACAAAAACCAAAAGGCGGGCACCCAGGGTACCCGCCGATGCGATTAAGGCAACCTATTGTGGACTAATCATCTTTTCTGCGAACAAGCGCACCCAAAAGAAGCACACCACCAACCCAAGTCCATCCATTCGCTGGAATCGCTTGACAGCCACCTTGTGCCTTCGGTGAAACTTCTGATGAAGACTCTGAATCGGTCGTTGACGCAGAAGCAACCTGAGACACAGCCTGTTGCTTTGCCAAATCGTACCGATCCGATGTCATGACCTTCGTCCACGCTCCAACAAAATCATTGATCAATTTGGCCTCACCATCACTTGATGCATACACTTCTGCGATTGCACGGAGCTCAGAGTTTGAGCCAAAGATTAAATCTACAGGTGTGGCTGTCCACTTGACGGCATTTGTGTCTCGATCCTGACCTTCGTAAATCCCTTCTTCTTGTGAAGACTGAACCCAAACGAGTGAATTATCCAACAGATTGACAAAGAAATCATTGGTCAGTTGACCGGGGCTTTTCGTAAAGACGCCATGCTGTGATTGACCACTGTTGGCATCAAGGGCTCTCAATCCACCAACAAGGGCTGTCAGCTCTGGTACCGTCAAAGACAACAAGTCTGCTTTATCCACAAGCATTTCGGCCGGCGAAAAGTGACTTTCAGAGTCAAAATAGTTTCGGAAGCCATCTGCTTTCGGTCGAAGGGCATCAAAGGAGTTAACATCGGTTTGTTCTTGCGAGGCATCAGTGCGGCCAGGTGTAAATGGAACGGTGATGGTATGACCTGCCTCTTGAGCGGCTTTCTCAATTGCTGCAGCACCACCGAGAACTATCAAATCTGCCATTGAAATTTGAGTGCCATCTTTTTGACTGCTGTTGAAGTTACTTTGGACACCCTGAAGTGCTTCAATCACACTTGCAAGCATGGTAGGGTCATTTGCAGCCCAATCCTTTTGAGGTGACAAACGAAGACGACCACCATTCGCCCCACCTCTGTAATCCGAGCATCGAAAGGTGGATGCAGAAGCCCAAGAAGTGCGGACAAAATCGGAAACCGAAATACCGGTGGCCAAAATATCTGATTTCAATTTGGAGATGTCGTCACTGCTGACAAGCTTGTGCTCAACGGCTGGGATGGGATCTTGCCAAATCAACTCCTCAGCAGGAACAAGAGACCCGAGGTACCGTGCACGGGGTCCCATGTCACGGTGCGTGAGTTTGAACCAAGCCTTGGCAAATGCTTCTTCGAACTCTTTCGGATTTTCAAGCCACCGCTTTGTAATTTTTCCGTATTCAGGATCGAGTCGAAGTGCCAAATCTGTGGTGAACATAATGGGCGCATGGCGCTTATCAGGATCATGAGCGTCAGGCACCATTTGGGCAGCGCTTTCTTCTTTGGGAATCCATTGAATGGCGCCTGCAGGACTTTTGGTCTGAACCCACTCAAAAGCATACAAATTAGTTAAGTAGCTGTGAGTCCACTGAGTTGGACTAGAAGTCCAGGCCCCCTCTAAACCTGAAGTAATGGTGTCAGGACCTTTACCTGTTTTGTAGCTGTTTTTCCAGCCAATGCCTTGGTCTTCAATATCTGCACCTTCAGGTTCAACACCCACATGCTTAGACGGGTCAGCAGCCCCATGCGCTTTTCCAAAAGTATGACCACCTGCAATGAGTGCCACGGTCTCTTCATCGTTCATGGCCATGCGCCCAAAAGTCTCTCGAATGTCTTGTGCTGCTGCAAGGGGGTCTGGATTGCCATTTGGTCCGACGGGATTGACATAGATGAGTGCCATTTGAACAGCAGCCAAAGGTTGCTGGAGCTTACGCCCTTCGCTGTATCGCTCATCAGCGAGGAACTCTCCCTCAGGCCCCCAATAGACCAAATCTGGTTCCCAAGCATCCACACGGCCACCCGCAAAACCAAAAGTGGTGAAACCCATGTCTTCCATGGCCACAGTGCCCGCCAAAACCATTAAGTCTCCCCAGGAAATCTTTTGGCCGTACTTTTGTTTAATCGGCCAAAGCAGGCGCTGGGCTTTGTCCAAATTGGTGTTGTCTGGCCAACTGTTCAATGGTGCAAAGCGCTGCATGCCTCCATATGCACCACCTCTCCCATCTTCGATACGATAGGTCCCTGCGCTGTGCCACGCCATTCGAATAAAGAAAGGCCCATAATGTCCATAGTCAGCTGGCCACCAGTCTTGAGAGGTTTTCATGACCTGAACAAGATCAGCCTTCAATGCTTCTAAATCGAGCGTTGCAAATTCTGAGGCATAGTCGAATGAATCACCCAAAGGATTTGACTCTAGAGCATGCTGTCTAAGTGGACTAAGGTCTAACTGCTCAGGCCACCAATACTGATTGGGTTTTGGACCATCCGCAAAAGCCGGATTTGACAGAGTAAAAGTGGACATCAACAAAGATAAAGAGGCCACAAGAGACAGATTTTTGAAACGCATAAATACCTCATTTTAGAATGGTTCTAAATGAGTATCCATATTTGAAAAATTATCCCAATTTTAAATCACAAATAATTTGGCAATATTGATCTCAATATGGCGAAACACATTGACATGTTTATCATGCAGTCACATACGGACCCAAATACTTCAATACCTAGCTTGATAAATTCAAAGTGGTGACCAGAAGAGAACGATGCTGTTTAATCTATTCTTCATGTTTTAGGGCTGCCTTTCACCCAACAAACGGGATGCAAGTTTGTTTACATGAACCAGTAACCACAACATGGGGCAATCCTAAACGGTTATTCATTGACGCACAGTACATGACAACCACCAACAACCAACCACGGCACGAACAAACTGAGCCTTTGGTTCTCTTTGCAGGACAACCACGCAAAAATGGACAAAGCGAATGGCTAATTTAAAAATGGCAATGATTGCTTAGGGAGTTGGAGCAATTGACAAGTTCAAAAATTTAAAACATCCGATTGTTTATTCGGGGAGTGTTGCAAAGACGGTCATTAAACACATCTCATCGTTTGTTCCATCTCCCCAGTAGGTCATTGAATCGACCCCCGTAGAGTCATAAACACACTCAATTTCAAGACGGTCGTTTGGCTGCAATAAAATGGGTTCCTGAAATGTGTAAACCCGCTGCCAATTAAAGTCATAGTATGGAACATCAATCAAGCACTCTTCACTCCCATCTGCTCTGATGAGCTTAGCGCTGCCCGCAACCCCCAACTTGTGCAAGTGTGGTCCAATGGCTTCAAGCAAAATTGGACCATCGTAACCTGAAAAATAGCTAATTTGACGGTTAAGTGTTTCAACATGGGTCTCGGTATTGGGCGGAATGGCAATGTTGCCATGTACGAAGAACTCGGTCCAAAGTTGATTCTCTACTTCGTCTTGTATGTGCAAATTGACCGTTGTAGAATCCACAGTCTCTTCACTGGCGTTGCTGTAGTGCATTTGTAAAATCAGGATTTGACCCTCTTCCATCACAATTCCGGTACCTTCTGGATAGAACCATTGATCACTCCCGGGTGCCCAAGGGGCTATCATTCGACTGTCAACTCCAGCGTCACCAAAGCAACTGTACCCAGGACCCGGCTCAGCATCGTCTTTGGCGTAAGCCTGATTAAGTGCAGCTTGGCTCACTGGTGCATAGAGGATCATGTGATGGGCGATGTCTCTGTTGGAAGGTAAAACTTCAAAACCAGTCAAATAGCCGATCTGATCAACCTGTGGATCTACGATGAAACAGCGGTAATCATCTGGACTGGCATCAAATTGTGCCTCATAGGGTTCAAAGCTTACGGAATGAGTTTGCTCAAAAGGCTCGGTTTCAAAAGACGGTAATTCAATGTCAATCACTTCACCTTCAGGCATACCAGCTTGGACCCAGTGTGAAATGGTATCCACCTCTTCATTTGTCAGCCAAGGGCTGTGCTCAAAAGTTTGGCATTCACCACTGTTGTCAGCATGAAATGGTGGCATACTGCGTCGCTGAACGCTGCTTTCGATGACTGTACCGAGAGGTGTGACCGTCTCATAAGTGTCTAACGGAAACGGCGCACCGCCTTCTGGGCGGTGACAAGAGACACAGTTGTTGGCCAAAATAGGAGCCACATCTTGATAGTAGGACACTGAGTCTGTTTCGGCATCAGATTGGCTGTCTGAAGACTTATTATTTGTATTGCAAGCAATTAAAATGAAGAGCATGACAGTCTCCCGTGAACTGTACTGGATGGAACCATTTTACGGCATATAGGCAGCAATCTTTAATCTAAATCAAACAAAGTTTCAAAAATGTGTACGACTCACCCATTTCATTGAGTGCGAAACAAACAACACAACCTCGTTTGGGATTGAAATAAACGGTTCTTTTGCTGTAATGGGATGTCAATGCATGACATGAAAATCTGAAGCAGCAACGCAATACCAACACCACAGATAAAAAACGAGCCTGTGATTGTTAAATAGGTAGGCAGTAAGGTGAGTTCTGAAGTTGATGTGAAAACACTAAATGCATGAAGGGGCTTCATGGCAATCACAATGGACAAGGCAGCCATGCGAAATCCAGTGGCAGTCACATGAATAACCGATTCTGTGGGTGAAATTCCGCCCAACTCAGCTCGAGATTTTTTTTCGACAAGAATGTCAACCACCTCAGCGATCAAATCGATTACCAGAAGCCACAGCCCAATCCAGAGCATTATTCCGGCGCTGTTCCACACAAAGAAAATCAACGCAATGGGAATAAACAACACTCCTCGAAATGTATGAATGAGATGTTCAAACTGAGCCGGTGGGTGTTGATGGAGTTTGAACTTGAGCATGTGAAAATACACACCATCAAAGGCACCAAAGAATGCAAACAAAATCAGTAAGGCTGTTGCTATGCCATATCCAAGGTGAGGGTCGAACATGTATCCTCCGCCGTTCGCTTTGCGAGTTTAAACAGGTCGATAAGAAAGTCAAGTTCGGAGACTTTTAGCAGTCTCGACAAGATGGAACATGATGTCCAGAAATAGAAATCCATTTTGACTTGATTCAAGGTCCACTTCAATGCAATTTCTTTTGGCGAACTTAAAACTCGCGTTAGGAATCGAATCCAAAGACATTCGGGAGTCAAAATATGTTTCATCTCAGACCCAGCAGTGCCCGTGGACTGGCCGATTTTGGGTGGTTAGACTCCAAACACACTTTCTCTTTTGGTCACTTTTACGATCCCAGTCATATGGGTTTTCGAAATCTTCGCGTCATCAATGAGGACAAGGTTCTACCGAGCAAGGGCTTTGGGACTCATGGCCACAAAGATATGGAAATCATCTCCTATGTCATTTCAGGTGAGCTTGCCCACAAAGACTCCATGAACAATGGGTCTACAATCCGTAGAGGTGATGTTCAGCGCATGAGTGCGGGAACTGGGATACAACACAGTGAATTCAATGCATCCAGCACAGAAGTGGTGCACTTTCTTCAGATATGGATACTACCGGACCGAGTTAATCACAACCCGAGCTATGAAGAACGCAACTTTGGAGAAGAACGGCAAAATACCCTGCGCCTATTGGTGAGCGGAAACGAAGAAGCCGATGCTCTCCACATCAATGCAGACATACAACTCTTTGGAGCTGAACTCGACGCAGGAAGCCGAATAAATCACACCCTACAATTGGGTCGATATGGTTGGATACAAATCATCTCAGGCGAATTAAAAGTCGCAAGCGGAACTCTATCACATACCCTTAAATCAGGGGATGGACTTGGGCTTTCGGATATTTCTTCGTTTGTTTTGGAAGCAAACTCAAACTGCGAATTCTTGGTCTTTGATTTGCCCTAAGTTTGGGATTGGTTCACTAAAATAAGACAAATTTTCCAAAATTAATCTGAGGTTCAAAAACCATATGGTTTTATGGATGAGACTCGATGCTTGGCTCATAAAGAAAATAACCGACAGCCTGCTGTCCATCATAATCATCCGTGACCCACACATGTATCCGCTCACCAATCACCTGAGCGGCCACATCGCTGATGAGTCCTTCTTGCGAACGGCCAATCGGGATTGGATTATTGGGATCCTTTTGCCATGACACACCGTCATCACGGGAGGTCGCAAGATTGAGAGTCAGATTTGTGGCGGATTGGTAGCCATCATACTGTTCCCAAGCCTGAAAACCAACATAAAACATATATAAAATCTCATTGTATTCAACCACACTCGCACCGGCAATCCCCATACGATCGTAAGCTTCTCCTGCTTCCAGAATGGGCCGAGCTTCATCAATTACCCAAGTTTCAGCATCTAATCCGCTCATGCCATAAATGTGACACGGGGCCTCTCCAAAAAAGGACTCATCGGTTTTTGTAGCCGCAATGTATCCTTTAAAACCCCGACGGCTTAAGGTGATGGTCAATGGCCAACATGGACTAATGGATGCCGTAAATGGATCGTATGCATTAAAATCGATAACGGGATTACGAGGTGACTTGTTCCATGTCACACCGTCTGATGATGTGGCAACGCCAAGTCCCCATGTTCCATTGTCGATTTCAAATGTGTTTGGATCAAACTCACCGGTTCCCAATGTGAAGCCTTGATAAGCCATGACATATTGTTCATCAATGGGATCCCAAACAATGACCTGACCTGCGACAGAATCGCTGTCCCATGCACTGGTTTCGGCCTCAAAAAGAGGATTTTGAGGATGCGTTTGCCAACTTGAACCGTCTGCCGAAGTGGCATAGCCCATTCCAAATTGACCAAAGCTGTTCCCACCAGAACTGGTGTACCACATTTGGTAGAAGGGATGGCCGAGCACTTCTGTGGCATAAAATCCCACAGAACCAACATCTCCACCCCAATTTTCATCGGTGTTTTGGAAGACTGGGTTGCAATCGTAGGACTGCATTTTGGTTCCAGACACTGGCGAAAATGGGCAATCTAATACATCACCAGGATTGACATCTGGACGCTCTCCAGTCAACTCGTAATCCACTTGGCAAGCTGAAAGGAGGATAAAGGTAAATGGGATTTTATTCTGCATTATTTTCCGCTCCAAACTGATTTTCGCATTCAATGATTTCAAAAGTATCGCAGACGGCATCTTCTACACACTTGAGCTGTGAGTTTACATCAGCACCCTCTGCCTCGTTGAAGGCACAGCCTTCCAAACAAGAACCGTAACTGGGAAAAGCCTCAAACTGGCACTCTTTAACCAGCACATCGCACATCGCTTCACAAGTTTGATTTTCTGATTCGCTTTGACAGGCTGTCGCAAACAGTCCGATTGAGAAAAAAATGATCGTGCGCATAGCACCCTCCATGGTGGTGCCAAATTACAACGAAATGGATGATCGTCCAAATTAAAGTGACATGATTTAACAGACCTGTGACGAAACAAATCAGCCGTATTGACTATTTGGATTCCCCAACGGCTGTCACCACATTTGTTACTTCAGACTCAGGATCTGGAAGTTCATCAATGCTGAGACGACGCATTGACACACGAACAACGGACCGTGGCGTTGCTTCAATGATGGTAATTTCTAGACCATGCATCAAAAAAACCTCGTTTTCAAGCGGGATCCGCTCAAGGGACTCCGCCAGCATTTCACCCACCCGCACATCTGGGAGCGCAATATTCAAAAGGTCAGACACCTGGTCTGTATGCGCCTCTGCGAGTGCGACTACCGTGTCTGGGCTAATTTGCTGGACTTCTTCTTGCTCATTGTCTGTTTCATCATGTATTTCGCCCACAAGCTCCTCAAGAACATCTTCAAGTGTCAAAATACCAAGCACGGTACCCAGCGCATCCACCACAATGGCAAGATGTTGCTTGCTCTGTTGAAAGTGTTCAAGGAGACTGTCTCCAGATGAGGAGTCTAGAATATAAGTCGGAGCTTTGACCAATGCGGACACATATGTGTCTCCCTTTCCAGCGACAAGGGCTTGAAGGATATCCCGTAAGTGTACCACCCCGATGACTTTGGTAAAGGAACCTTCATAAACAGGCAGTCGGGTGTGCGTCAGCTCAAACAAGTCATTTTTTATGTCATTCAGCTTTTGTCGACCATCCAACGCATCCACTTTTGCCAAAGGTGTCATGATGTCCCAAGCACGCACATCATTCAAGCCAAAAACCCGATGAATCATTTCAAGTTCGTCTTGTTCAATTGCTCCTGTTTGGGAACCAATTTCACTTAACGCTAGGATTTCCGCCTCAGAAGTGACATGACCACCAGACTTTACAAACTGAAGTATGGGATCGGTGATCAACTCAATACAAATAATGGCTGGCAACAATAATTTTGAGCCAAATAAGACCATCGGTGCACTCCATAATGCGATAGCTTCGTGTTTTCGTTCTCCAATTGTCTTTGGTATGATCTCAGAAAATGTAATCACTGCAAAGGTCAGTAGGGCCGAAAAGATACCAATCAGCGAGATCGGCCCAACGGTCATACCGTCAAAGTGCTTGGCAGCCAAAGCGCCAACAATCATTGAGCCGACAATATTAGAGACATTGTTCAGAATAACAATGGCCATGATTGGCCGTTCCATGCTTTCCTTGATGGTCATGAGGGTCTTGGCTTTGGAACGACCTTGGTCCACAAAAGAAGCCACCTTTGACTTTGGAATAGCAAATAGGGCTGCTTCAGTTCCAGAAGCAATTGCGGATGACACAAGCAGCAAAACAACTGCAATAGCTAATTCGGACATATACTCGCTGGGGCAAGAGTAAGGTCATCATACATGTCGCTGTGGCAGACAAGGTTGACTGGGGTCACTGCTGCTCCACACAACGGTGGAGGTTCTTCTGGGTCTTGTGGTAGCTGAGTGGGGTCCATGTAGATGTAATGGGGTTTAATATAGACTTTATATCACATTAATTCCGATCGTACGAATATAAATGTCCATGCACTGGTCAAAGTGACGAATAGTATCAATCAATCGTTCCCTTTTCGACGAAATATTGACGCCCTTTATGTACTGATCGGACAATCTTTCGGGAATCAAATTTGCATTGTGTCCCAACATGATTGAAAGACAAACCATGAACAGCATCATCTATTCTGGTCACATCAAAGGCATCGATGGAATCCCCGTTGAAGTTGAAATCGACCTCCTAAGGAGATTACCAGCAATTTCAATTGTAGGACTCGCAGGCTCAGCGGTCAGAGAAAGCGCAGATCGAGTCCGTTCAGCCATCCAATATGCTGGATATGATTTTCCAAGGAGAAGGGTTGTGATCAACCTTGCACCAGCTGACCTCCCCAAAAAAGGCTCTGCACTGGATCTTCCGATTGCAATCGGTATCCTATGCGCCGCTGGCCACCTATCTAAAATCAATATTGATCAATGCATTTTTGTGGGCGAACTCAGTTTATTAGGCAAATTGCGGCCGATCCGTGGGGCATTGTCCATTGCAATAATGGCCGCTCAGCACCAAAAGAAATTCTTAATTCTTCCAAAAGAAAATGCAGCAGAAGCCGCATGTATAGAAGGCGTCCAAACCATCCCTGCAGATGACATTCAAGATGTCATCCTATGGCTGAAAACAGGTCAAAAACCACATCAAGCAACACATGACATTCAAACCACGCACAATACGAGTACGGACCTGTCGCAAATTAAAGGCCAGTCGACTGCAAAGAGGGCATTGGAAATTGCTGCAGCTGGTGGGCATAATATTCTCATGATCGGACCGCCTGGTTGTGGGAAAACCTTACTTGCATCTTCACTTCCTGCACTGTTGCCATCGTTGACATTTCAAGAGTCTATTGACATTACTCAAATCCATTCTGCGGCTGGTCTA
>JAYYJC010000193.1:0-12921 GCA_036146655.1 Myxococcota bacterium
CACACAAGCGGTGGACTACTCACAAGCCGCCCTTTTCGTGCACCCCATCACTCAATGAGCACAGCTGCAATGATTGGAAGTGCAAGATTACAACCTGGTGAGGCAGCACTCGCCCATCATGGTGTATTATTTTTGGACGAATTTCCAGAATACAGAAGAGATGTACTCGAAAGTCTTAGAGGACCCCTAGAGTCCAAGAAAATATTCCTATCTAAAGCAGCCGGTCAGGTTGAGTTCCCAGCATCATTCATGCTTGTGGCAACAGCAAACCCGTGTCCCTGTGGTTATGCCACACACCCCTATTTGGCCTGTGGCTGTAGCCCTAAAACAATCGCACGCTACCAAGAAAAGCTCAGTGGTCCTCTCCTAGACAGAATAGACATTCAGCTTAACTTGAATCCCGTCACAGCTGAAGAAATGCTGAATGAGGCCTCTCTTGAGCAGACCAAAACCGTCCAAGAACGAGTCACCAGAGCCAGAATTCGACAAATTCACCGTTCAAGGACAAATCAAACTTGCCAACCACAAGGAAATTCAAACTTACGAATTTCCGATTGTGCTTTGGATACAGAAGCGCACGCCATATTAGAAAGCCTTGTCACTACACATCATCTTTCAGCAAGGGGCCTGACACGAATCCTAAAAGTCGCTCGGTCAGTAGCTGACATCGAGGACTGTGAACAGGTGTCTCAAAAGCATCTTCTTGAGGCTGTTTACTACAGGGTTCAAACCACATCGGAACGCATATGCGTTGGATAGTGCAATTGTATTCGACCCAAAGCTATTCTTTTACCGTCGATCGGATAGAGCCACCATGGGCAATTGTCGAATGGCAAAACTTAGAGTTGACTCATCTTCCTTTGAATTTGTTTCCCGTAAGCTCTTTGGCTCAAGAAGGAGCTGCTTACACTGTAAAAATAAAAAGAAGCCGATTCGGACTGCCACTATACCAACAAAATCCAGTCATTTTGGCACATACTGATGGTCTACTGGCCTTTCCCGAGACAATCTCACTCGTTTTCAGCGCTTCTCCCATTGTTAACCGTTCAACCCAGGGGCAAAATGCTTGTTCCTTATTATACAGCACAATGTGCTACAGGCTTCAAATCCAAGCCGATCCACAATCTCAATCTCAATCTCAATCGATTACCGAACTCGTCTTTAATTGATGGTCAAATCCTGAATTTACCTGTAGAAAATCAGATCGGGATTGAAATCAGCCACTGCATGTTTCAGCTGATTGTCTTCAATGAGTTTGAGTGTAGGATCTATTACCCTAATCAATCTACCTCACTTAAATTGTGTGAAGACTTTTTGGAACTCGTTGACTTATTACACTGCATCAAGACATTTGTTGAGCACTTTCCAAAGACGGTCGTCTTATTAATGGGTTTACGCAATAGAATAAAAGACCAAATTCAAAATGCGCATCAAGAAAGAGAATTGAACCGAAAAGCACTTGCAGATTTAAGGGATTTGGCAAAAAATTCATCGGCCTCGATAATTTACTTTCGTTTTTTTTATCATCATCGAAGAACATGGGGAAGCCAAATGTCCTTACCTTTGCATCCAATCCAACACTTTCGAAACGCAATACTTACGGTGAAACTGACCTCAAATCTTTAAATCTGTCATAGAAAATGCTTTGGTACTGGTCCGAAATATGCAGCATGGTGTTAAGGGTGAAATACATCATCACTAGACCAGTACCTTTGCATGCGCCTAGTCAATCACTCAAGGTGAAGAGAACATGACCACAATAATGTGTATTCCATGTCCGCCATTTGGAACTGAATACTGGACAGCAGTCTGCAACAGACTGGAAGACAAAAAAAAGCCGACAAAAATTGTCAATCCCCTTTCAACAGCCAGTGGATTAGCGGAAGCCACTCAAATTATGGAAGATGAACTTTCATCAAGTGATGAAGATATTGTAATACTGACACATGGAGCCACTTTAAATCTAGCCTTAGCACTATCGGCGCACCCAAAAGTCAAAGGGATAGTCCTTTCCAACGGCTCCGTTTCTAAGCAATCAATCCTTGCTAGACTGGGTTCAATAATTCCTTCAAGTGTTCTAAAAGCAGCTTTACACCCTCGCATTTCAACAAAGTTATTCAGCTCTTCACTGGGAATGAGGCGTTGGGTGGTCAACCCTTATGTGATGAACCATGACATGGTTGTCAGAGTCTGTAACGAGTTTATCAATGACAGTAAGTACAGGTCAAATTGCTTAAATTGGGTAGGAATGAACGGTCTTCCTTTAAAGCCTGCCGCAGATGACAGTAAGCCATGTCTCAGTATTTGGGGCACACATGACATATTTCATCCATTGTCAGAACGGCAAGCAATTGACGGCTTATTCACGGATCACACAGCTGTTGATGTACCAGGAGGCCGGTATTTACATGGATTAGAACGCCCATGGGAAACCGCAGACCATATTTTAGAGTGGTGCAGCAAGAAGTCCTTATGACACAAATGTCGTGGTTATAAAATCATTATCAAATTGAAAAATATAATAAATTTGAAATTATTCATATTAAACCAAAAATATTTACTATTTATATTTGTTGGAATAAAAATTGCTTGTGTACCGAGCGGAGAAACTGAAACATGATGTAACGCAGTGGTCCTCCCTGCATACTTCACCAAGATAGCCCACAAATTGTGGGCTTTTTTTATTTTTATTGGTCCTCAACATCCATTTGACCAATCGGTTATGTGACAACAACTCCATTTTGACAAAGAAAGGCGAAGAGATGTCACAATTTGGAACCCCCGGAGAACTTGGACAGCTTGGACACACCAATAGCCACATTCGATCAGACTCAAGAAACCATTCTGAACGCATTTGTTTAATTGTTAATCCAAAAGCAGGGGCTGGCAAAGCTGCCAACAATCTAGATGCCTTGAAAGCATCTGCCGAACGCGCATTTTCTCAATGGGACATCAGAGAAACTCAAGGTCCAGGACATGCCACAGAATTGGCTGTTTCAGCGTGCGAAGAAGGCTTTCATCTAGTTGCTGCAGTCGGTGGTGATGGCACATGTCATGAAGTGATCAATGGGCTCGTCAATAATGATAAAGCGCGGTCCAAACAAACGGCCTTTTGTGTTTTGCCATTTGGAACGGGATCTGACCTAATCAAGACCTTGCAAACACCGAAAAAACTCTCTGAAGCGCTTTGGATAGCAGCCACTGGCATCACACTGCCAAGCGATGTGGGAAAAGCTACATTTAGAGAGGGCGATACGCTCAGAACACGGTACTTTATCAATGTGGCTGGATTTGGTGCCAATGGTGAAGTCGTACGCTATGCCAATCAATCCTCAAAACGGTTTGGCGGTAAAGCCACTTTTGTAGGAGCCTCACTCAAAACCATTGCCAACTACAAACACCCCAATGTTCGTATTCATACTTCCCATGTTGACAAAAAACTGGAGTGGCAAGGTCAGCTCCTAAGCACCTTCGTTGCCAATGGGTCATTTTGTGGCGGGGGAATGAATGTGGGTCATAACGGCAACATGCATGATGGCATTTTTAACCTTACCATTCTACCTTCTTTGACCGCCGTACAACAGCTGGCCCATCTTCCCAAGCTGTACAATGGACAAATTGCCGCCATTCCAGGCGCCAAATGTGTTCAAGCGGATACCATTAAAGCCACTGCACCTGCCCACACCACAGTATATGTTGACCTTGATGGCGAACTAAGTGGTCAATTGCCTGTTACACTAGAAATCTTACCCCGAATACTCCCCATCAGAGGGGGGTGGGTTCGTAGTCCGATCGTTGAGACCCAACTAGAAGTCACTTAACCTTATTGACAGACGAACCATTTTTGCGTAAAATAAACGGGATTTACCGTCTTTGGAGCACTCAATGCGCACTTCACTCATCGTATTGCCCACTCTTCTTGCTTGCCGAAGCACAGAAGACATTTCCTATAATGAAGTTCAGCTTCCCGTTATGCAACTTTCGACCACCAGCATCGACTTTGGAGAAGTGGAATGGGAAGGCACAGCGTCAAGGACATTCAGCCTCACCAACAATGGTGAACTGCCCATGGGACTTGGAAGCATTGAGTTGCTTGACGAAGGTATGGAAAACAATTTTAGGTTGAGTTACAACCGTGACAGCATGCTTTGCCCTGAACGGGACACGGAAAACAGCGAAACCTCTACCGATACCGGAGGGGCGCAAGACAACAATACAGATTCACCCTCAATGAATGTCATAAAAATGGATCGAGGGTGTAGCCTAGAGTTTACCGTTGAATACTCACCCTCACGCATTGGAGATGTTTATGCTGCGATCGGCATAACTTCCATCATTGATGAAGTGAATACCGAAAATGATGCCAATGCAAAACCCAAGTTTTACAGAGATCCTGACTCCTTTTATCAAGAAGTTATCATTCACGGTTACTCCAACAAAGGTGAAGGCAATATTTTTGTGACTCCAAGGTCACTCAATTTTGGACACTACTGGACTGGAGAATCCATAACCAAGCAAATCTCCATTCGAAACATTGGTGACGGTGACCTAAATATTATGGACCCTGTCATGTCAAATGACTGCGATGCCGCCTTCTCAATGAACTTGGAGATGCTTGATTTTGACCGAAAAATCCCTGCGGGCAACTCAACGCTTTTTGAAGTTACATTCACACCAGAAGACATAGATGCGGCCTATTGTACGATCAATATTCCATCTTCTGATGCAAATACAGACTTAATTCCCGTTTCGCTGCAAGCCAATGTGGGTACAGATCCAAGCAACGAGGCACCCACGGTCGAAATCATCTCTCCTTCTGTGGGATATGATCACAAGCAAGGTGGCCCGATGGCCATCTCTCTCAACATGTTTGATGCCAATCAACCGGCTGACACCCTCTTTTGCAGAGCGAGGTCCATGACCCTCGACATCGGTGCCGTTGACTGCTCGCCGGACACCGAAACCGGACTGGTCCATATTGAAATCCCTGGCGAAGACCTTGAGGTTGGTATAGACACGATTCTGGTCACAATTACCGACCAATCAGAGCTTCAAAGTTTTGCCTCGTTTACCTACCTCTTTGGTACAGACTACCCAGAGTCCGACGATGATGGCGATGGGTATGGTGACGACCCCAACTCTGCTCACTTCGATTGTGATGACAGCAACCCCACTGTTTATCCCTATGCAGCTGAACTGGTCGACGGAATTGACAACGACTGTGACACCATTGTGGATGAGCGCACAGCAGCCGCAGACGATGACGGCGACTCCGTTTCAGAGATGGAAGGCGATTGTAACGACAACGATACCAGTACTTATCCTGGCGCACCTGAACAGCCTGATGGCAAAGACAACGACTGTGATGGCATTGTAGATGAAAAGACCTCTCTATCAGATGATGACGGTGATGGCTTTGCTGAAGTAGACAATGACTGCAATGACAACAATGCAGACATCAATCCGTCGGCTGTCGAATACTGCGATGACATAGACAACAACTGCAATGGTCTCCGTGACGAACTTGAAGAAGGTGGTTGCATCGAACTCACCAGCGAACCCGTTATAATTGGCCGTGTCAAAATGACGAAGCGAGCTGTTTCAGTTGGTGAAAGTGTCACAATGAGCGTTCAGGTTCATGAAGCAGATGGACAAAATCTCACATATCTATGGCAAGAAGACTCACGAATGTCAGGACTCGGGCATGTATCCATAGCCAATCCCACAGGTTCTACCATTACTTGGACTGCACCACCTGAGTTTCCGGAAGATGTCGAAGGCGCTATATTTAGTGTTTATGTCATTGTGACAGATGAAGATGGCAACCAAGACTGGGTCTTTGATGAAATATCAGTTTATGCGAATGACATATCAATGGTCATTGAAGAGCCGATTGTTGCACTTCCAACTGCAAGCGGTTGTGGTTCTTCAAGTGCCACCGATACATCTGCTGCATGGTTACTCCCGTTAATCCCTGTAATGGGCCTTCGACGGTACCGTCGCCGTCAGCAATAACTCTTCTAAGATGTTGGCTGCAAAAGCAATCCTGCAGTGACAGCAGCTGCTGTCTCAGACCTTAGTGTTGAAAGACCAAGGCTTCTTCCTAGCCAGCCAGCTTCAGTGAGCATGTGGACTTCACTCTTCGACAACCCCCCTTCAGGTCCAATCAGAGCCACACCTCCGCCAAAAGGCCCAGTCAACGCAGTCATTCTTGGATGAAGAAAAAATCGATTAGTACACTCCTCACACAACTGCATCATGTCATTCAGAGTCTGAAGCGGATACAGTTGAGGAAGTTGACCTCGACCAGATTGCTGTAGAGCGGAGAGTATAATCCGTTGCCAGCGCTCTGACTTTTCATTGCGTCGCTGACTTCGTTCGGTCATCACTGGCACAATGTGATCGACGCCAATTTCTGTTAACATTCGCAAAGCCAGTGCAAAAGCTGGAGGTTTGGTAAGCGCAAGTGCCATCCAAAGTTCAGGCCTGTCATCTCGAATTTGAAAATGAGAAACAAAGCGAAGGATAGCCAATCCGCGATCGACACTATCCAATTGTGCCTCACAGGCATTTCCATTACCATCTAATAAGATGACGCATTCGTTCGGTGCGATGCCAACAACTCTCAGCAAATGATGACTTTGTTCAATGCTGAGTGTGACCAAATGGCCTTCTGTTGGCAACTCCGAGGCCAAAAAACGCCTCATGGAGACTTATACCAAAGGTGAATCCAATCCCCTTCTTTTTGCTCACGGATTAGGACCAAGGAAGAAAAAGCATCTTTCACGAGATGAACTCGATCCGCCAAAATACCTGCAAGCGCTATGCGATGACTAGACAAACGAATAATGTCGGGGGCTAGAGCGGCCAATACCTCGGCAAAAAGATTGGCCACCACAAGTGGATAGTGTCCGGTCACTTGCTGAAGCGGAACTGTTGAAAAATCGACAACCAAGTCATTTATCTTTGCGTTTTCAATGGCTTCAATGATGGATTCTTCATCAATATCAACCCCCACGGCTTTCATTCCGAGCTTAGCTGCAGCAAGGGCCAAAATCCCAGTACCACAACCGACATCAAGACAAATCTGTCCAGAGACTGCCCAGCTTGAAATAGCATCCAGGCATGCTCTGGTCGTGGGGTGCTCCCCCGTACCAAAAGCGGATTTAGGGTCGATTATTAAATCGCCAACCTCTGCTTCCCAACTCGGAGAAACAACAAGCTGTTCGCTGACACGGTATCTTTTAAAGTGTACTTTCCAATCTTCTCCCCAATCAGAAGCCTGTTGGTGACTCCAAGATGGGTTGTGTGACAGATTTAAACGATTCTTAATGTCTGTCAATTGGGATTCAAGCCTCTCGCTTTTTTCAGACCACCACGCTTTTAGAAGACGAAATTCAGGTTCGTCATGTTGGACATCATCGTCCCAAGGTTGAGGAGGCGGAGGCTCTTCGCCCGGCAAGTAGTCTTCTTGGACACCAAGTGTATGGAGCTCAAAGAGTTCGGCAGCTAGGACCTGAAGTTGATGAGAAGGGACTACCCATTGAAGTTCATTCCAACTCATAAATACGGGTCCGAATTAAGGCGCATAGGCAGTGGCTGAGGGTATGGGCTTTGATTGACGGACTGCATCAAATACTGCAGCGAGTTCATCTACTCCACCTTCAATACGTTCAAAAACACCATCGTCTCGATGTCCACTAATATAAAAACTCGGTGTTCCTGTCAAACCCGCCACATTAGCAGCACTAATATCGGCCTGAATGGCCACTAATGTTTCAGGCTGCTGCATACAAGACTCATACAGAGCCATGTCAAGACCCACTTGTTTCGCAAGAAACTGAATGTTGGATGAGTCAAGTGAAGTTTGGTTCTTAAATGTTAGTCGGTTGAGTTTCCAAAACAACCCATTGCTTTGGGCTAACGCACATTCAGATGCCAAAGCCGCATCACATGCGTTGGCATGACCTTCATGGGTCACATTCGGATTGCAAGCATTGCTAATGGGATAATGCTTGAACAGCAGTTTCACATCTTTGTTGGACTCAACATAAGCCTTGATATCTGGTGCAACACGGCCACAATGTGGGCACTCATAGTCTGCGAACTCAACGACAGTGAACGGTGCAGATCGACTACCCAGAACCGGCTCAGTACCGTCTAGCACAAGTGGTGCTTGGGTCGAACTGAGCAAACCGTCTAATATGGCCTCACCAGAAGCCGTGCGGGCAGGTCCTTCAGGTGTCGCTCCTCCTACAAAAGTCGTTAGACCAACCAACACAACCACGAAACTGCCCAAAGCTGTCCCAATTGAACTGTCATCTTTACCGAGAAGGCTTTGACCAATGCCACTGATAAGGCTGAAGGTCGAATTTTGACGGGCTGACAGAATTGAAGATGCAAGAAGAAGCATGTTGGCGCCATACAGTCCGATACAAAAAAGGCACCAAGCTTTTATAACGGCACCAGAAATGACCGCTAAAATTAGAGAATAAAGCACCGCAGCCGCTGCACCTAAGGTGGTGAGAAATGGAACGAGTGTGTATTGTTTTGGATTAGACTTTTGAAGTCCGCTTAAAATCAACACCGCTGCGTAAAATGCGGCGCCTAGAAAGGCAATTGGAATACCGAAAAGTTCAGAATATTCGCTTCGATTCACCACATCACAATTAATAGTAGAAGAAATATTGCAGGCAGAAGCCTCAGTACTGCCATGCTGAACACCCAAGTATATTGAAATACCCAAAGCACCCAATGCGGATACTACAGTCGTAAACTTAGGGCGGCTAAGGAACAATGGAATAAGAGCAAGTAACCAAAAGGCCCCCACCCCTCCCAAGATAGTTCCAGTGTCTGCAGCCAATACTGGAGTGCTCCATAGCAAGCCAGCAAATAGGACAGTGAGTGATTTAAGGGTCACAGAATGACGATTACTAGCGGCGAAAAACACGTTGCATCTCTCGTTTTTGATCTTGTTCTTTAATTTTATGGCGTTTGTCATAATCTTTGCGCCCTTTGCCGAGTCCGATTTCTACTTTAACCCAAGGGCCTTTAAAGTAAAGTTTAAGTGGAACGACAGAATAGCCCTTTGCTGTCGTTCCTTGACCCCAATCTGCGATTTGCTTTCTCGACATCAAAAGTCGTCTTTTGCGAATCGGTTCGTGATTGTCAATCCCAGCCTGTGGGTAAATGGGGATATGAGCACCAACCAAGTAGGCTTGTCTATTTTCAAATGAAATAAATGCCTCAGAAATACTGGCACTCCCGGAACGAAGTGACTTTACTTCCGAACCAAATAATTCGATCCCAGCCTCAAGGGTATCGGAGATGTGGTAGTTATGCCGTGCCTGTCTGTTGGTGGCAATGACTTTGCGAGTGGTTTGGGCCACAATGCCTCCAATATGCGCATACAGTCTTATAATATCCTGAGGTTACCAAATAGGACGATTCGCAGAGGAAATCAAGCACTCAAAATGCAATTTTGCAGTGTTCACAAAATTGCGCCTCTGAGCAACAAATATGTCTCAATTGAATTGCATCACTTGCAAATTGATCAGATCCCAATAATTGCACCACGCAACACCCCTTCGAAAGTAACTGAATGGTTCGCTTACTTTAGGTGATAGACACACCACGCACCATTTTTTTGGGCGAATTTATGTAATTTTTTTGAGGGATATTGTAGACAATCCTCAAAAACAAAATCTATAATTTGACATGTCAATACTATTGATTAGGGGATTCTCTGATCTATGCTTTTTTACACCGTTGTTCATCCCATGTCATTTCACCACATTCCGGTTTTGCTCGAAGAAACGATTGCGACTCTCAATCCGCAAGCCTCCGGCCTTTATTTGGATTGTACATTGGGCGGTGGGGGACATAGCGAAGCCATTCTGAACGCAGACTCCAAATGTCGCTTAATCGGACTGGACAGAGATCCAGATGCCATCAAAGCAGCAACCAAAAGATTAAAGCCATACAAAGAAAGAGTACAGTTGGTTCACACGACATACGCTCACTATTTATCGGAAACAGACACCACATTTAACGGGATCTTACTCGATGTGGGAGTCAGTTCACATCAGCTTGACACTCCACAGCGGGGATTTTCATTTCAGCATGACGGTCCATTAGACATGAGGATGAACCCTGAAAACGGCCTCAGTGCATCCGAATGGATCGACAGGATTGAATTAAAAAAACTCACCGAGATCCTTTTTAAATTTGGTGAAGAACCAAGAGCCCGCCAAATCGCTCGGGCCATCATTGAAGGTAGACCTTGGCAAACCACCAAAGCGCTGGCGGATTGCGTTGCCAGAGCCTCTGGATATAAAAATAGCAAAACACATCCCGCAACCCGAACTTTTCAAGCCATTCGCATTGCGATCAACAATGAACTTGATGAGCTGCTTTCGGGTCTAACAGATGCATTAAAACGGCTTGCACCAAATGGAATTTTGGCCGTCATTTCTTTTCATTCTCTTGAAGATCGAATTGTCAAGAGAATGCTTCGGTCAGCAGCCGGATACAATGCACCAAAAGACATTTACGGACATCCAGTGAACCCACCTTATGGTACACTTATCCATAGAAAAGGTCTAGATGGTGCCCGTTATGATTCCCACAATCCAAGGGCACGATCAGCTCGACTTAGGGCTTTTCAGCGCTCTCCTCTCTCCTCTCCCATCCATCTCGGAGTCTAAGATGGAACCCCCTTCTCCCTCCAGTCACATCAACAATATCCCAAGCTCCATTCAAAACACCCAAGAGCTCACACTTCCCGGAATAGAAGTTTCGGTATTCAGCCGTTTTGGTTTTGCTGTATTTGTCTTTTCGATCTGTATTTGGGTACTGCTTTGGTCTCGTAATCAAGTTCAACAAACCAAAGTTGCACTTGGCCAAGCTCAAACCCAGCTCGATAGAGCCGTAAAGCAACAACAGTTGCTTGAACTCGAACTCAATGCCCTTCTTTCTCCTGGCGCAATTGAGGAACAAGTCAGCACATGGGAACTTCAGCCTGCGACAAATGTCATCGACATCTATGAGTCACAGCAATAAGGTCTCAAATGCCCAAATCCAAGAGACACCGAAGATCTGGTAAGCGCAGAATACCTAAATCCGTCAAACTTGGATTTTTCCGACGCTTTTTCATGGAAATATATGGAAACTTCCAAACGCTTTTCAAAGCGGCTTGGAGTGAACAGGACGACAGTAAAGACACCGAACTTTATCAGTTCAGTAAACGGCGCATTTATATTGCCACTGCTGTCCTTCTGTTTGGCTATTTCGTGGTGGTTCTGAAAACCTCATCTTTAATGCTCTTTGATGACGAACGGTTGGCTGACAAAGCACGTACTCAATTTGATTCTGCCGAAACCATTCAAGGCAGACGCGGCGACATTCTTGATCGAAATGGCGAAAAGCTCGCCACGAGCGTCACCATGCTTAATGTGATCCTTGATCCATCTATGATCGCTGAGGAAGACATCATACATGTGGTTAAGGCCATTGACAGTGTTGTGGACATCAATTCCGTGGACTTGGCTAAACGCATCAGGAAAGCCCATAAAAGAAGGTATCTACGTGTACTAAGCAATGGTTCAGTTGCACCCGTACGAATTACTCCGGCAGACATTCCCCATTTGCGAGAACCCCTCAACCACCATCTCGGTCTACTGCGAAAGCGATACGCTGAAGAAACAGACGAATTAAAAAAAGAAGCCCTTGAAGAAAGAATCAAAGCTTTTCGAACCTCTAAAAGAGCCATCTTTTTTACCGAAAAAGATTACCGATACTATCCAGACAGAAGTTCGGCAGCACCCACATTGGGTCTCGTAAGGCAAACACAAGCTCGGTTGGTCGGTGCATCAGGTGCAGAGCGTCTATACGAAGAGCACCTTAAAGGAGACATCATTCGAGTCGTCCATCAGAGAGATAGACGAAACAATGCTCTTTCAGATCCCGAAAGTGACCTTCGCATTCCTGATAGCTACCATGGGAAAAATGTCATTCTCACCATCGATCGCCGAATCCAACACATTACCGACCGTGCAGTGCAAAAGGCATTGAAAACCACTGAGGCCTCAGCGGCATATGCCGTTGTAATGGAAGTGAATACAGGTGAAATACTCGCCATGTCGAGCCATCCAACTCAAAATCTAAATGACACTTTGTCAATTGACATGAACCTTCTGCGAAACCATGCAGCCCTGTCTCTGTATGAACCCGGTTCAGTTCTCAAACCCTTTGTTGCTGCTGCTGCGCTGAATGAGGGTATATACAAGCCCGATTCGGTCCTCAACTGTGAGAGTGGTCGATGGTATGTTCCTGGTAAAACAATCACCGACGAACATCCCATTGGAGAATCAACCATCACTGGTGTCATCCAGTATTCATCAAATATATGTGCTGCAAAGATGGCTTTCCAATTGGGTGCTGAACGCACCATCGGATACATCCGAGATTTCGGCTTTGGCCGCAAAAGTGGTCTTAATTTCCCTTCAGAGCCACGTGGCTCCGTTCACAACCCCAAAAAGATCCGCCCAGTTGAACTTGCTACGACCTCATATGGATATGGGATCAATGCCACTGTTCTTCAAATTGCGTCAGCATATGCGGCACTTGGCAACAATGGCAAGCGCATGCAACCCATGTTGTTGAAAGGCTTAAGTGACATGAATGGTCAGACTGTGATGGAGTTTGAGGCTGAAATCGATCGACAAGTGATCGACTCTAATATAGCGGATCAAGTTGTTGAAATGATGGTTCAGGTGGTTGAAAATGGAACCGCAAAACGCGCAAAAGTACCAGGTTATTATGTTGCTGGAAAAACAGGAACCGCAAAAAAACTTAAGCCTGATGCATCGGGTTATTCAGAGTCCGAAAGAATTGGCTCCTTCGCTGGATTAATCCCAGCAG
>JAYYJC010000194.1:0-13088 GCA_036146655.1 Myxococcota bacterium
AGATGGCTATCAGGCGTTATTCTATGAACGGATGTATTTTGTACAAGATGTGTACCGATTGCTGGAACTCTTTTATGTCGTCTTTGCGCGTTTAAGGACCCACACACTGTGGGAAGAAACCATTGTGCCTGCCATGCGTGAATGGTTGCTTGGAAACAAACAGAGTTTTGATATGCACGAGCAAATCGCCCGATTGTAAACAAGCACTCCCTCAGACATTTATCGTTGCCAATTCTTGGCTACTGCTTTAAGTGCATACTTACCTATTTTGAGGAGGCATTGTGTTGATTTTATTGTGGGCAACTTCAGGACTTGCGGCTGTTTCTGCAGGTGACTTTGGAATTGGTATGGGCGTTGGAGCACCCACGGGCGTGGTAGGTAAACTCATGGTCAATGATTGGTCCGGTATACAGTTTTCTGCGGGTGGAGATCTCGGCCGAATTGGTGACTTTGGTTTGACTGCTGATTATGTCATCAACACACAACCGTTGAACAATCCTGCTGATGGCTACACCGCTCGGCTGCATTTTGGTTTGGGGTTTTCACTGTCGACAAACACGACTCAAGACTTGGGCTCAACATATTTGGGACCACGTATTGGGATTGCCGGTGTCAATGTCACAGTTGACGGTATGCCCATTGATTTTTTCGTTGAAACAGCCCCAACATTGTATTTCTTTCAAGATATATCGTGGGGTTTTGATGGCCAACTTGGGGTACGGTATTACTTCTAAACCGTGATTTATAAACAGTCTAATCGACGAAGTGCTAACAGCGGTCAGGGCTATGTCATTTCAGGCGCGCATCATTGTGCACAAATTCCATTATTGTGCTATGGTGTTTTTACCCTATTCATCTTGAGGCAACATTGAATGTAATCTGTCGGGGCGTGCGTGGGTCTATCCCTGTTCCTGGTGCACATACTTCTCGGTATGGTGGCAACAGTTCATGCATTGAAGTACGAGCCAAAGATGGTCCACCTTTGGTATTAGATTGCGGCACTGGTGCAAGAGCACTTGGCTTAGATTTATTAAAAGAACGGGTTGAGCATGTCGAGGTTTTTTTCACCCATTTCCACATGGATCACCTCTTCGGCTTTCCCTTCTTTGGACCCATTTATTCACCGAGTTGCACACTCAATGTCAACTTACCAGCCTACACTGGCGTGGATGCACAAAACAAACTTGCACGCTATCTGAATGGGATTTACCATCCGGTTCGCATTGCTGATTTGCCTTCAAAAACAAGTTTTCATGGTGTTCGACCAGGAATGGTCGTCGAGCGAGGTCCATATAAGTTGAAAGGCGTTGCGCTTAATCACCCGGGCGGTTCCTGCGGTTATCGTATTGAAGCTGAAGGTAAGGTTGTGGTTTATTTGACAGATACCGCTCCAATGACACCACCAGATAAAGGGGTCTCTGCAGATCTAACCCCTCCACCACCCGAGCGTCGCCTACTTGATGCCATGCATGAAGCAGATTTGGTCATCATGGATACCATGTTCTCATACGATGAGTATCTAGAGCGGATGACTTGGGGGCATGCATATCCTGAATACGGGGTTAAACTTGCAAAACTTGCTGGTGTCAAACACCTTGTATTGTTTCATCATTCACCTGATGCTTCAGATGAACAGCTTGATAGTCTTGCTGAATACTGGAGCAATGAAGAGGCCCTTAAAGTGTCTGTGGCCATGGAGAACAAGGTGATCGACCTATCGGGGTGAGCTCCTGGGTGGATCTGTCAGTCATCAACAGTGTCCTTTCTGGAGGATTACTCTTGGTGATGCTCAGTTACGCCTATTTGTTGTACAGCGCACTTTGGAAAGCGGTGCTCCGTAGAGAGGCCCAAGCCTATTTTGAGCTAAAAGAAATGAGCCTTCCAAGCGGTGAGACGGAGTATTGGCGTCCGATATTGAAGTATCGTTGTTCCCAGAATGGTGAACCAGTTGACCTTGTCATTAAAGGCGGTTGTTTGGGACTGAGGGTAGAGGTGCATCCTGACCGCACTGGTGGTTAATCCGTATTTTGATTTGGACTAAGCTGATTTGCCATCTCTTCAACGGCTTTTGCGGTATTTTCGAGCCAATCTGCTATATCTGCTCTGTCTTCTTGTACACTTTGCTGCCATATATCGCGGCAATCACGGCTGTAATTTCGAAGGAGTTCAGCGAGATACTTTCGGTTTTGATCTGTACTAGAACTGGGTAACCGGTTGCTGTGTTGCCTCAGAAAGTCCAGGTGACCTTGACTGTGTTGAAGCGTTTCAGCTTGGATGGCTGAAAATAACTGTTCGGCATCTTTATTTTGTTCAAATTGAGCAACGGTGTTGCAATAATGTGCAAATGCATACAACTGTCCAGATTGAAGCAATGCGCGATGTAATGGGCTATCGGATTTTGACGATTGTGACATTCATCCTCCATAAATTTCATAACCCTAATCTTCCTCTGCGGGTAGCCATTTCCATGCTTCAAAAGAGGTTACAAACTCTAGATTTGTTTTGTCTTTCATCATCCGGAACCGTCTGAACTCCCATTGGTTGTTTAAAATGTATTCGCGATGGGTAGAAATATAATCTTCCACATATTCGGGAAATCCTGAAGACTGAAGTGCTTCACTTCTGCGCAGAGGCTTTTCCAACTCATAGCGGATCATATAAATCTGGCCGCCGACATGTCGAACTTCTCCACGGTCATACAGCCTGCTGTAGCCATCTCTTGCTGGAAGTTCAAACTCTCCATTGAACCCGCCCAATTGACTTTCGAGTTCATAAAGGACATTGTTTAAAGGAGCGCCACAGAGATATGCCACATCCACACTTGTATTTTGAGGTTTTGTATAAGTCTTTGCAACATTAGACTTCTGTGGTTGTGAAGTTTCTAGAGGGGCTTGCAGAATGGGTTCGCTGGGGATACCACTAAGCACAGGTTCGGAACTCCGACAGTGAAAAAATAAAATCATTATGGGCAGCATTCTCGACCTATTTCTGAACTCAAATAAAGACTCATTATAGCTTTTATGATGGATGTTCGACATGCGTCAATTTGAAGACCAGCCCCCCAATTCGATGGTGGCACCAGAAGTCAATCCCTATATTGCACAATATTGGACTCATGGACCTCCTGTAATCAGAGGAGTTGATGCGCCTCATTTTAAAGGTGATTGGTCAATTGCTTTCAACCGCAAAGCGCCATTGGTGGTAGAGGTTGGGGCAGGGAATGGATTTTACATCACCGGAATGGCCAACAAACATCCAGACAAAAATCACTTGGGCATTGAACTCCGATACAAAAGAGTCATGCTTGTCGCTAAAAAAATTGAAAGGGCCAGTTTAAGCAATTGTCGAATTCTGCGCTACGATGCATGGTGCCTTCAAGAGATCTTCAAAGCTGGCACTATCCATCAATTGGTTACCAACCATCCAGACCCATGGCCGAAAAAAAAGCATCAAAAAAACCGTTTGCTGGGGCGCTATTTTTGCGAATGGGCTGCCGATTGTCTTCAGCCAGGGGCAACCTGGCGCATTAAAACCGATTTCAAGCCACATATAGAGAAGATAATGGCTGACATTGAGGGCTTGCCACTTCGGGTTGTGGGAATTTCAGAGTCAATTACTGAGTTTGGGACACCATGGGACTCTAACGATGACATCACGACAAACTATGAATCAAAATTTATTCGGCAGGGTTTGCCGGTTTATGCATGTCTTCTCGAAAGGCTTTCCGACGCAGCTGAGTAAGAACCATACCAAAACCGTAGTGTGGGTTTGTACAATAAACCAAGGCGGACAGACTTTGGACGAGGTGAATCCACCAGTGAAATGCGATTGCAAAAGCGGTGACTCGAACGGTTGCATTCATACCTAAGCTCATACAGCCAAATATGACAGCAGCCTCGTATGCGCCTGCAAAACCAGGTGCGGATGGTGCCGCCATGCCAAGCATGGTGAATGCCAATATTCCAATACCATCCAGAAAAGTTCTTCCGTGATGAAGATCAAAAGCAGCAAGACCAGCCAAAGTCATCCAACCGGTAAGGCTCCAAGTCAAAATGGTCAACAAAACAATCCATGCCAATCTTTTCGGTTTTAAATACGCCATGGCATCTACAAAATCGACGATGAAAGGCACCAGAGGTCTTAACAAAGCGAGTTTTCCGAGTGCTTCAATTCTATCGCGAAATCTGGGGGCTATAAAGACGAAACAAATCAAAGCGAAGAGGAGAACTGGCAATAAAACAACCACCAATTGTTGAGAACTCAGGATGACTGGATGATTGAGTGCTTCTCCTTTAAGTTGTCCAAAGGTCGCTGTAAACATGACCAGTGCGGCGCAAAGGTCAATGGTTCGTTCGGTAAAAATCAGTGCCAAACCGTTTCCGTAAGGGATTCCGTCTCTTTTGAGAAGCAGCGGCCTAACGAGTTCCCCAATGCGGGCCGGAAGTGTGTTGATGAAAAAAAAACCAATGCAAAGAATGGCAAAACTGTCTCGGAAGCGATGCTCAGGATATTTGGCTTGAATAATGAGCATCTGGCGAATGGCGCGTATGACTTGCTGAGTCATGAACATAATCGCAACGAGAATCATCCAACTCATGTTAGCGCTTTTGAGCTCACTCCATAAATCAGCCATCGGGACACCATTGAGTGCCCATGCCAGTGCCACTCCACCGATAATGAGCCCTAGAAGAACCTCCTTATAAGGTGGATTGGAAATTGTATTCATTTGCGCCTGAACCCTAAAATAGGAAGTAGGAAGACCAGTAAGTTTGCAGCTTGACCCTGTTGGCAGCCACAAGTCCCTTTAACGGCGTTCGGTTCCATTGGATCTGTATTGTACCAATATTCTTCTAGATTGCTGATACCGTCTCCATCGGGGTCTTCGCCAGAGTCATCGAAAGAGGTGTCAAGACCATGTCTTTCTTCCCAAGCATCGCCCATTGCATCCCAATCTAAATCCAGCGGTAAAGTCCAATCCAGTATTTCTGACTCGGCTGCGGTGATGGTGTATTTACCAATGTTATTCGGATTTGGTGTATTTTGAAAGTAGGTCGTGACATAGCTAATGTCACTTGAACAGTAAGGCGAAAATTGAACGGATAAGGACCAATCACCGGTTTCTAATCCGTGGAGTGTATATGCACCGGTACGACTGGTGGTGGCTCTTTTTGTCTCATCTCCTTTTGTGGCATATACATCCGCACCATATACAGGAGTGCCATGATCGTCCGTGATGACTCCACTGATTCGAGCCGTTGTGCTAAGCTTTAGCGTAATGGTTGGTGTTTCTTGTTCAGGAAGCACATCGGTTAGTATTTCGTGCCCATCGTCATCTACATGTGTACCATTGCTGTATCCGTCATTTTCGGCAAAATATTGAATGCTGTATTGTCCAGAGTGAAGTTGATCAAATTCAGCAAGGCCCTGTTCATTAACTGGGGCACCTTTCCCAACGGTCTTAGTGTCATTATAAAGCATGACAGATGCACCGACTATGGGTTGCCCGTTTTCATAATCTTCGAGAATGACATTGAGTTGCTGTGCGATAGGGGCCTGAATGTGAAGGTCATCAAGTATATCGCCTTCGTTTGGAACATTAGCAAAGGTAATTGGGCGATCATCCGCAGGTGAATAGGTGGTGGCATGACCTTCTGGTGATGCCCACGCAATGGCCTCTCCTGGTGGGAGGCCCGCTGCAGAATAAAAGCCTGAGACATTACTTTGTACGGTTTTAACTTGTGAACCGCTGTACACATGGACTTGTGTGATTCCGATTGGAGAATTCAGACCCGACACTTGTCCAGAGATTTGAACCCCTTCCAAGACATTGTGCGAGCCAACATCAATGCTATTTTGCTGGTGTACATCGAAGGAAATGGCTTCTTCTTCCAGGTAGCTTCGACCAAGAAATTGGGTGGGGAGTGTTTCGTGTTCAAAAATACAACGCCAAAGGCTAGAAGGCTGAGCATTTTCGAGACCTAGGATTTCAAACGAACCATCACTGCGAGTCAACGCCAGTCGAGGTACTGCCCCTGCGGCGCCCTGTTCCTCTACGGGTTCAGCAACGATGGGCGCATTAACAACTGGACGACCATCGGAATAGGTAAGTTGCCCTGACAGCCGAGCTCCAAGTGGAAGATTGAAGTCTATTGCGTTTGGATTGTCCTCTGCGTATCGGATTTCTCCATCACAAATGTCTTTGGCATTGGGATATACCCGAGCGACTGCTGAACTGTCTTCAGAAGGAATGGCCACAATGCGGTAGGGGCCATCGGGCAGGTTTTCAAACTGAAAGTTCCCGTCGCTGTCGCTGTATACTTCGTATCCATCAAGTCGGCTGTCAATCGCAAGGACTCTCGCATTGTTTAATGGCGCATCTAAATGGCTGACGGTTCCTCCGATTTGACCTGCATGAGCAGATTGGATTAACCACCAGATCATGGCGTAGGGGTCTCATCAGGCTGAGATTGTATTTGAGGTCGAGCGTCGAGACAGTCCTGTAATATTCGAGGCTCGTAATCTCCTTTGATATGTGTCACAGTCCAACCCACTTTGGCTAGAGGAGCACCCCACGACCATTTTGGCAATGGCTGACATTGATGTTCGTTTTTGAGAGAATCTGAATTTGAATAACTGACTGAGATTTGGCTGTCGGGTTCAAACAATACGAGTGATGCATGTGCTGGACTCAGTATGTGTTGATAATTTTGAACAAAAGTGTCAAGCCCAGCCGAGTCACTTCCACCATCAAACAACACAATCGCATGCTTTACTGAACGAAGCGCTTCTCCGATGGTTTGAATGCTCTTGAGCACATATGGATGAAGTGGTGGAAGCGTATCGGAAGTTTTTTGATACATCAGTAGTGCGGTTGCAGACAAAAAAAGAGGTATAGCTATCTGAACGGATGGCTGTTGGATTGCTAGTGGACCCAATGGTAGGAGTGCGCAGATAAAGCAAAGTGCCGTCAACCCCTTTTGCGGTGGATTGGGTTTGAGATTCCACGGCATTGCGATAACGATTTCTGGCGACAAATCCGCTTCAGCATTGAACATTCGACACTGGTTCCAGACGATTAGATTTTCACCACAGCTCCGTACGCTGAGCCGTGATACCCAACCCCTTTTCATTTGTAAATCCTGTAGACCGCTCCATACCATTGCAGTCACGGTTATTAAGGTGATGATTGGCCATTTAATCGCAAGCAGACTTGTGAAACAACCTGTCACTGCATACGCAAAGGCGATCCGTCTAGGGTGCCTATGAATTGCGACACCTTGACGCTCAGTGATTTGTTTTTGAGACAACAACTGGGTAAGCTTTTCCAATGTGTTGATGGTTTGTCTCTGATCGCTCATGTATCTGATTTCCAAATGTGATATAGCCTTTATATCGTTTTGTGCAGTAATTGTCGCTTGTGGGTATGCCTGCTGAACATAGATCTTCAGTTATATCTGATGAACAGCGATGCGATTAGGAGAAATATATGCGGTTCGCAGGTTCGAACCTTCAAGGGCAAGGTGTTCGCATAGCAATCATTGATTCAGGTATACGAAAAGGAGATCCACGGTTATTCGAGGCGGATATCAGTGGATGGAAAATACAAATGTCTGCCACGAACCACGCATTGTTATCGGACGACTTTGACGATCTAAACGGACATGGAACAGAACTGGCTGTTCACATTCATCAACTTGCTCCACAAGCCCAACTTGTCGGCATTCGTATCATGGATAATGAGCTGAGGGCCGCAGCAGATTTACTTGTTGCTGGTATCGAGACGGCCCATAAAATTGCCAATGCCGACATCATACTCATCAGTTTTGGGACTCCAAATATGGGCAAAGCCATGATGCTAAGGGAAGCGTGTGCGATGGCGGCTGAGTCAGGAGCTATGATTGTGGCTTCTGCTCACCCTCAAGGATCAAGAAGCTATCCTGCGGATGTACCAGAGGTCATTGGTGTGACATCACATCCAGACTGTCAAAGCAGGATGTATTACTTAGACCCAAAAATATATCTTCGTCGTGACTGGAAGTCGCTTTCTGGAAAGTTTGTAGCAAATGGTTATTTTGACACCAAGTACCGAGGCGCTGGTCACGCAGCGGCGCATTTTGCAGCGCAACTGGCCTGTTTAAGGAGCGCTGGTCTTGATTGTGAATCAGAAGAATACGCCTTAATGATGCAACACAGATCCTTTTTAGCCATTCCAGAGCTTGGTTATTCCTAATGTGGGCGTTGTGGGTGACTGTGGCCCTTGGTTCTCCCGTTGACATTTATGGTTTCGGAGCTCAGATGATGGGCAGAGGACTGGGGGGAGTTGCCATCGGAGGGAATGTGGCAGACCTTGTAAACAATCCCGCCAGCTTACAGCAGTTGGTTCAACCTGATTTTCAATTGGGCTTTCACATACTTCGAAGTTCATTTGAACCAACCGGTCCAGTTCGTTGGGACACCAATGTAGACGGGAAAATTGATGACTCAGATCCACCTTATCAGCCCAATGTGGATTACCCCCGAGCTGACGGATTTTCAATTGGTCTTGGCAGGCCCATTGGTAAGCGTTTTGGTCTTGGTATTGTGGCTTTTATTCCGAGAGACCGTTTGCTTCGGGTTCATACATTTGAACCGTCTTTGCCTCGTTATTTCATGTATGACAACCGACCAAACACCTATTACATGGCGCTTGGGTTTGGTTTCGAACAACTGAACGGATTTTCGATTGGTGGCGCAATTGAATTGAGTGCCAAAGCTCGCTACCAATTGTCTTCAACCCTCCGAGCGACACTTAACAATTCTGAGTCGGATGATTTGGACCTTTCAGATGTGAGCCGTGTTGAGCTTGACATACACGAAATGACATTGGAACTTGCATCTGACTATGCACCAGTTGCGAGCATAATGCTCACTCCCGGAGAATGGATTGAACCGTTAAGGGGACTCCAATTGGGCGTGGTTTATAGAGGGGCCACGGGCTTGCCAGTAGATGTAGATATAGACCTTCAAATTGATGCAGGGACAGAAGATTTCGGCGAACTTGGAGATTTAAGTTTGTCTGCGCTCACTCCGTTTAAGCTGTCTGTCTTTGATCACTATGTACCAGCACGGTTGAGTCTGGGGGTTGCTTATCAAGTTCAAGACTTTTTACTCATGTATGTTGATGGGCGCTGGACTCAGTGGTCTAAGATGACAGTAAACATCGCTCAAGTTACGGACGGTCACATCGATGCACCCTTACTGTCACAGTCAACCATTCCCATAGAAGACTCAAATGAATACATTTTAAAAACACGAGACATCTGGGATTTAAAAATGGGATTAGAGCTTCATTTACCTGATTTTGGGTTTGGTAAAGACATTGGTTCACTTCAGCCTGTATTTCGTGGTGGATACGCCCGGACACCGTCCGTAATTGACTCCATTGGGCCAAATGTGGCTTTGATGGATACAGCTCGAGCCAGCTATACTGTTGGAGCTGGCATCATCCAGCGTTCTCCTTTTGGTTGGCTTCAAGGCCCAATTACATGGGATATGTACATGCAATGGCATACGCTTCTAGCCAGTCAGTTGACTGTGGCCTATAGTGATTCATATTCACCCGGTGCGCCAATAGACGGTGCTGATTTAATTATGAGCGGGCAGCTGCGTGCTGGAGGCTTTCAATTGAGGTTAAATTACTGATGCTTGACTTTATTTCGCCCTTAATCGCTTGGAGTTTGTCTTTAAGGAAAGAAGATATACCAAGCACACAGCTTAGAGATGTTCACCATCAACATCATGTCCTCCTTGATCTACACAAACAAAGAGGCGGGGTTAAAGCAAAGCGCATTGAGCAGGCCAGATTGCTCAATTTATTTGGTGCACCCGTTTCACAGCCTTGGGGGAGTGTATCGGTGTGCTTGCACATGTATGCTCGCCGATATCCCAAGACAAACTGGGAAACTCATCTTGCGCATGTCGCAGTGGCAGAAGAAGCTGCTTCTAGAATTGGACTGTTTCTTCTTCTTCAGCCTGAAGCACAGCGGCTTCTCTGGATGAAAATGACTTCCATTTTGGTCTATCACGCTCGCCTAAAGTCATTTTCACCGAAAACCCTCAAAGAAGTGATTTCAATTGCGACCGCAATTGTTCAATCTCCAACAAACAATGGGGTTCTTTTGGCGCCACATCTCTTGGATACCTTGGCGCTAAACATTTGTGAGCAGTCTATTTCTCACCATGTCAGTGGTACCCGCTTTCAAGGCGAGGTCAACTGGGCCCACAATGTGCTGTTGCATCATGCCTTTCTCGGATTGGGGACGGTGTATTTTTCAAAAGTGCGTTCCTATAACTCCAGCCTTGGACCCCTGAGGAGCCGAGTTGCTTTTGAGGCTGTGAATGAGATTTTCAAACGGCATGTAAAGGCTGCAGACAAGCCACTTCGTCCCGATCAATTGCTTCGTGTCCGGATTGAAATGCCTTCTCGACCTCTATTGGGTTCTGTGGGTTTAACTCGAGAATCCATCATTAATCATCTTCCGTATGCCATTGCAATGGTATTGATTGCGAGGGGTATAGAGAACTCCGCTTTGGACTGGAAATGGATACAAAACAATGAACACAAAGTGAGAGCCGTTGCGCAACGCGTGGAATGTCATTTTTCTGAATGCCGTATGGTTAAGATGTGGACAGATCAGATAAACGCACTTGGGCCATTGTTTGCGAACATCAATGAAGAGCGAGTCAATCAGATTCTTGGGGTTCATGAGTGGCGCAACAAACTGAAGCTGAAAAAGTGCATTGCCAAGCAGCGGTACATTGCTTTTGACCCACAGTATTTTCAATTGGACAATTGGATTCCACAGCAGCCGACCCGTGTCGAGCTATTTACAACTCGAGGTGGTAAATGGCCTGAAGAGCGTTCGGATCTTTCAGGAATATCCGGCCGTTTCAGCGATCCTATTCAGAACATACTTGACAGTCTTAAGCCTGTTTCAAGTCAAGACAGTCTAGCTACATACCTTTAGAACATTTGTTTATTGAGTAAAACCAGAGAAGAATATATTTCATCACCCTCAACCGTTGTGATGTGCTAAGGTAAATACACATTTTTGGGAGACACATCGATATGTCAAATTCGAGAATTGGTGAACTGCTTGTCAAAGAAGAGGTCATTACCCCTCTCCAACTAAAGAAGGCGATTGAGGCTCAAAAGCAATCCGGAGGCCGTTTGGGTCACGAGTTGATGCGGCTAGGGTATGTCGAAGAAAATGACCTTACTGCATTTCTTTCGCGACAATACAGTGTTCCGTCAATCAACCTACATGACTTTGAAGTTGAGGCTGACATCCTCAAGCTCATACCAAAAGATGTTGTCATAAGACATCAAGTAATACCCATTAATAAATCTGAAAACATGTTGATGGTCGCAATGGCAGACCCCTCAAACATGTTCGCCATTGATGACTTAAAGTTCATTACAAAGTTTAACATCGAAGTGGTTGTCGCATCAGAGCAAGCCATCGCTGAAGCCATCGAAAAGTACTACACCTCCGAGGTGAGCTTTGATGAAGTCATGATGGATTTTGTTGATGTAGAAGACGAAGATTTTGAGTACGGAGATGATGTCGAAGAAGACATCAATATTTTAGACCTTGAGAAGTCAGCTGGTGAAGCACCAGTGGTAAAGCTTGTAAACTTGATTCTCATCGACGCCATACGCAAAAATGCATCTGACATTCATATTGAACCTTACGAAAAACAGCTGCGTATCCGCTATCGGATTGATGGTGTGCTCTATGAAGTCATGAAACCGCCTGTCAAGCTCAAGTCTGCCATCATCTCTCGTCTGAAAATTATGTCAAATCTTGACATTGCGGAGCGTCGATTGCCTCAGGACGGTCGTATTAAAATGAAAATGGGCCGTGGTAAGGAAATGGACTTCCGAGTTAGCGTCTTACCGGTCATGTGGGGAGAGAAGATCGTTATGCGACTTCTGGACAAATCTAATCTCCAACTGGACATGACAAAACTTGGTTTCGAAGAAATCGAACTGGCAAAGTTTAAAGAAGCCACTTCGAAACCATATGGCATGGTTCTCGTAACCGGGCCAACTGGTTCTGGAAAAACCACCACGCTCTATTCGACACTTTCTGAGTTGAACAAATCAACCACAAACCTCTGTACCACAGAGGACCCAATTGAGTTCAACCTCTTTGGTATTAATCAGGTTCAAATGCACGAAGACATTGGCCTTAACTTTGCGTCCACATTGCGTTCGTTCCTTCGACAAGACCCAGATACCATCATGGTTGGTGAGATTCGTGACTTCGAAACCGCTGAAATTGCAGTAAAAGCCGCTTTGACTGGTCACTTGGTTCTCTCGACACTTCATACCAACGATGCACCATCCACCGTCTCTCGTATGCTTAATATGGGTATTGAGCCCTTCTTGGTGGCCTCTTCAGTTAATTTGATTGCGGCACAGCGTTTGTTGAGACGCTTGTGTGTGGATTGTAAAGAGCCAATTGATGTACCAGAGCAAAGTTTGATTGATCTCGGTGCTGTTCCTGAGGAACTCGAAAGCTACGCTGTGCAACACGGTAAGGGTTGCCGTACTTGCAACAATACTGGATACAAAGGCCGTGTGGCCGTTTATGAAATCATGCCGATGACGGATGAGTTGGCAGAGTTTGTTTTGAATGGTGCATCGACATTGGAAATCAAAAGAGAAGCCATTCGTCAGGGAATGCTTTCACTTCGAATGGCGGCTTTGTCGAAGCTTGCCAGAGGTATGACATCAATGGCGGAAGTCGTCAGAGCTACCGCACCAGACTAACATCATACTGGAAACCATTTGATTTGTTTTATTCGCAGCAGACCAGAAATGTGTGCTTTATATAATTAAAGGCCTAATCAAGATAGGGAACAGCCATGCCAGCATTTGTTTACGAAGGGAAAACATCATCCGGTGAAGTTCGTAAGGGTAAAATTGATGCCCCTACACAAGACGCAGCCCGAGCACAACTTCGAAAGATGAACATCAATCCAACCAATGTGTCCGAAGCTGGATTCGGTAGCATTGAGATTAGTCTTTTTAAGCCCAAAGT
>JAYYJC010000195.1:0-9872 GCA_036146655.1 Myxococcota bacterium
GGTCCAACGCACAACCAAATCAGTGTTGTTGATGTCTGGATCCACCGCAGTCCCTGAAAATGCAATGGCTTGACCTAGGGTATATACCGATCCATCAAGGGGGGTATCAATGCTGCAGCTTGGGGCTTGATTTTCTCCCCCAACAATAATGGCCACGGTCTCATTTGTGGTTTTATTTGAAGAGTCGGTCACACTGAGGGTAATGGCATGCTGTCCTGGAGTCAGTCCAAGATATTGCTGCACCTCTCCACTGCTTTCAGGCTGGACAGTGATGGGCAACTCACCATCAAGACTAGAGGTCCAAGAATAGGTGAGATCCGCAGAGTCGTCCTCGGCATCTTGGATGAGCGCAGAGAACAAAATCAACGCATTGCTGTAGTAGGTTTCAGATGGACTTGGAGAAATGATTTCAGCTGTGGGGGCAGAAGTTTCCTCAACTGAAACCGCAATGGATGCCAAGCCAGCCGCATTTTGAGGATCCTGAACCTGAAGCCGAACGCCGGTCATACCACTGCTAATGTCGGCCACACATTGCACAAGGCCATCTGATTCCGGAGGACTGGCATCACACAAGGGTTCATCACCGGCGTACCATCTGGCGATGAGTTCTTCAGGGGCATGATTGTTGTCGGTCACCACCCCACGGAAGGTAACGGTATAGCCTTCCAGAAGCACCGCACCGTCACTGTGGGAGGTAATGCTGACTTCTGGAACTGAATTGACTGTTTTAACCGCATTATCCGAGTCGCAGCCCCAAGCCAAAGCAGCGGCAAGTAGAGTTTTCTGGCGCATCTTTTCCCTCCTCTATGAACAAGGCATCAGTATACTGCATAAATTTAAGTAAACACAACTGTACACCGCTCACTTCTGAGACATTGATGCCCTTATCCCTTCTCCTTGGAGAGAAAAAACTTTTAATTAATGACCTGTCATCCCTCTCAATTATTCAGAGCCATCAACGCATAGTCTTTTCAGAAATGACGCTCCATCTAATTCGCACACGCCACATAGTGTTCGGTGCAATTCGAGTTGTTGCTTGCCGCAGAACTTTCACTCGTGCAGCCCCAAGTGGTCCCACTGCTGTTGCTGTAACTGCCGACATAGCCCGAATTGCCATTGGCTACATAGCCAAAAATCGTGTTGGGAGACCCAAAAGTCCGGGTATTGCCATGCCAGCTCGTGGTTCCGCAACAATCACTCCATTCGAGATTTGATACACCGACCAAGCAGGCTCCTGGCGGCATGGCCTGATAAACTTCATAATACGAAATACTCCAGTTACAGCTGGCTGTTGCGCCCAGATCGTAGACATCATTGGTGCCATTGCTCCCATGGGCCACCACTTTCTTTCCAATGGAAGAACAAGCCGACTTTGCCGCATTGGCATTGCAAGTACCGGCTGGTCCGCAGAGTTCAAATGACACATCGACCCAGGTGCTTGAATCCGCACGGCGGACCACGCCTTGGGCAAAACCGCCATTGACATCCACACTGTCACTCACCGTCGTGGTGCTGGTACCGTCACTGACTTCAACAGTACAAGTCCAAGTCTCACCACCCGAAGTATCGGTACCGAGAACTGTGTCTCCGTTTACCGTTGCACCGGCACTGCTGGTCCAAGTAATGGTGGTGACGATGGGCAACCCATCTGGATCACTTGCACCTGTTGCTGAACAAAGCAAATCATCAACCCCCGGTTCGGGGTCGCTCGGACTGATGACCAAAGTTGGAGCAATGGGTGCACGCTGCTCGATGATCACTTCGGCAAATTGGCTGTGGCTGGCACCAGAGCCATCAGTGGCGTGTGCATAGCATCGGAGCACATCATTGGGATAAATAGCAGCTGTCGCCAAATCAAAGCTTTGCCCTGTTCCAATCGGAGTGGTTGACTCGTGCCAAACAAAGAGCACAGCAGGAGACTCATCTGGATCCACCACCGTCGCTGAACACTGAACCACATCGTCATTAAAGACAAGAGATGATTGAATGCTGACACTCGAAACAAGCGGTGATGTATTTTCGACAAGGACACTGGTGCTGGCACTGACGCTCACTCCATTGCCATTGACCGCCGATGCGGTACAAGTCACGGTATCCCCAGGGTCGGTATCTAAGGAATTGACGGTATAAAACTGACTGGTTGACACGGATTGCCCATTGACCATCCACACATAGTTCGGAATCAGCATCCCCTGAATGGAGTCACTGGCAGAAGCACTGCAAGACAATGTCAGTCCAGTAACCACACCACTGCTCGGTGAAATACTGAGCCCATAAATGCTTGGTCCTGTTTCAAAAATGTCCACAAATGCGTCGGCAGAAGGACCATCGCTGAAGCCATCGTTGGGAGTCGTCCACAGCGTCCACCGATCACCCCCAACGGTTGCACTTGCTGGAACGCTCGGACTGGTATAAATGGTGGCATTGCCATTCTGAAGCCATTCGTAAGAATAGGTCACAGCGTCACCATCCGCATCTCCAGCAGATACAGTTGCGGTCAGTGAATCGGTCACATATGCAGGGCTGGGTGTCAGCACCACAGTGGGTTGGTCAGGAGGGGTATTGACCCTCAACTGAATACTGGCACTCCCAGAAAATCCAGAAGTGTTGGTGGCCTCAAGAACAATGGTGTGATTGCCAGCCGACAAATTGCGTGTGCCAATGTCAACGGTTCCGCTGAATGGCGCAGACTGAGTAGAAAAGACACCATCGATGCTTGATGACCACTCAAGTAACAGCTGACTGGGGGCATCATTCCCATCCGACACCGTCGCTGAAAAGGGAATAACATCACCCAAATCCAAGACCGCACCATCAAGAGGGGCATCAATGCTGACCGCAGGAGCAGCCCCCACCACGATTGTCCGCTGGTCCGTGCAAGAAAGACCACCGTTGTCAGTGATTTCGACCGTGATGAGATGAGTGCCAATACTCAAATCAGATGACTCGAGCAATGAGAGACCTTCAGAGTCCGGAACAGTGTTTCCGATTTCTCCATCAATACTCGAAGACCACATCACATTTAAAGTGTCACTGCTTTGATTAATATCTGTGGCTGTCACTGAAAAGAGAATGGGCTCAGCAAATAAAAATACCGACTCATCCAAAGGGGCATTTACGGCACATACGGGTGCTTCGTTGGGACCTTGAACCACAATTGATATGGTATCACTGCCGCTCATTCCCGCGTCGTCCTCTGCGGTAAGCGTAATGTTATGTTGTCCGGAGACCAATGTTATGCTTTCAGTCACCAACCCCGAATCATCCGCCACTGAAGTGAGTGGAAGTTGACCACCAATACTCGAAGTCCATGTCAATATCAAATCACTCGCTGCGCTTTCAGAGTCACCGACTTGTGCCTCAAATACAATAAGGTCAGTACTGTAAAATAGGGAATCATCGGAAGGCTGAAGAATTTGAACAGTGGGGGCTTGTGGTGAAAGCACATCAATCGAAATGGCTGCACTGCTGGTTTCACCTGCACCATCCGTGACATCAAGACGAATATCGCTCATGCCTTCGCTCATGGACACAGAACAGCTGGTCTGGCCCTCTTCAGTGGGTGCCAAAGGCCCACAAAGCAGCTGAGCACCACTGTACCACTCCACTGTCAAGACCAATGACTCATCTTCAGTGTCTGCAACAGTTCCATCAAATACCACCGTCTCATCCTGATCAAACTGAGCACCATCGCTGTGAGAGGTAATCGAAGCCGTTGGGGGAGTGTTCAATACTTCAGTTCCCTGCTTTGGCCCATCCTCACTGCAAGCAACCAATAATCCACACAATAAGAAACAGCGAAACATGTCATCCTCCAAATGTAGAAGTTCTAGTGTACCTCAAATGACAGATCATCTACACCGGAAAACAAATGATGCTGAAAAAATGACATCTGCATTCCGGAGAGCGGTTGCCATTAAGGATGATTGGCGGTGAGTTTTCGATTGAAAAATTGATTCCGTACAAAGCGAATGGCGTCTCGATAACCTGACAAAATCAGTCCTGCCCCAAGATCTACCTGGAGGTGCGTTGACAAGGCCTGCTCTTGATTGAGATAACGGGGTGAAAAGACCAACCGTGTTTGCCCCCAGCCATTGGATTTGGTATTGAGGCTCGGATAGTTAAACCGTTCGATGAGGCAAAGACCGTGCATGTCAATCACCGTCGATTGTTCGAACAGAAAGTAACGGTAACTTTTGAATACAAATTGATCACCCCGTTTCGAAAGCATTCCGCGGGTGTTGCTCTTCACACCCTTAATATTTGAAGCAAAGCACAGAATCTCCTCTGATGAGTCCACTTTCCCCTTTCCTCGTTGAAAGAGAAAATGCCAAAGCATGGTCATGCCAAAGACGGAAAAGCGCATACAGTAGCTGAACATCAACAAACAAAACACCCAATAAATGAGACAAACAACTAAAGCAGCGGGCGGAAAAAAGATGGCCAATACAATGATCAGCGCCGTAAAAGAATGCTGCACGGTTTTGAGCAACAAGTCAATCGATGTAAATGGGCACAAAAAGACCATCAACTCAAATGTATGCGAAATCAACCACACCGATGCAAAGATTACTGCACCGCACAATGCTGCCAGTATGCCCAATAGACTCCCTCCGACTGCAATTGTTGTCGCAGGATCAGCGGCATGTGCGGAGGACAAGAAGATGTTTGAGCCGGCATTGAGCGCCAATGCTACTTGAGGTTGAAAAACCTCATAGGCAACACCCATGGACATGACAAGACCCAAATGGGCGTTGAGATAGCCCACAAGTTGGAAGGCCGCATCTAAAGGCTTGCGCAATGGGCCAGGAAAAACAGCCATTCCGAATGTATTTTTTACCCACTCCAAGACTACCAACACAAAGAGAGGCACATACAAAAACGGAGTCACATACCAGTTTTCTCCCCCTTGAAAATGATCCCACCCTCCCAGCAAAGCCAACCCAAGGGCTGGAGATACAGCTGTTCCTGTAATGCGAGCAAAGGCTTCTGAAATGGCCAAGACTTCGACCACTTCGCTTTGAGACTGTGCTTCAATTTCAATGAGATTTTGGGACAAACTGCCCTCTGCGTAAGCACTGTAAGATACTGAACAGAAGAAAATAATGACACAGCAGATGAACCAACGGTGTTTGGATTGCATGGGAACTCCTTGCGATGCGTTTCTACACGAAAAAATGCTGTCCAAAGGTCAAATTTACTTAATTTGACTTCAACTTGTCAGATTTCGATTTTTAACGGCCCCCTTTATATGTGAATAATGGCGTGTCAACATTGTCCACAAAAGAATGAAATGGCCCGATAAATCCGTTAAGATGAGCGGACCATGATGCCCATTTCATTGATGCTGCTGGTTGTTTACTTTCTTTTGCTCGGCACGCTCTCATTGTACGGCGTGCATCGCATCGTGGTCATGCGCAGGTTTTGGTTGTCCAGAAGTCAGACACCCCATGCATTGACCCAAAAGGTGTATCCAACGGTGACCATCCAGCTTCCGCTGTACAATGAACACAATGTAGCTGCTCGTATTATTGATGCGGCAGCCACAATGAACTGGCCACAAGACAGATTGGAAATTCAGGTTCTTGATGATTCGGATGACAGCACAAAAGACATTGTTAGTGCCAGAGTAAAGCACTGGCAGACCAAAGGCATATCCATTTATGCAGTCAGACGAACAAGCAGAGACGGCTTCAAAGCGGGTGCTTTGGCGAATGGTTTGTCGAAAGCAAAAGGAGAATTTGTCGCCATTTTTGATGCTGACTTTCTTCCAGCGCCACAGTTTTTAGAAAATGTTTTGCCTTACTTTATCCACAACGGCATCGGCATGGTACAAGCACGGTGGGGGCATTTAAACGCAGAACAAAACCTCCTTACCCGACTCAGTGCCACTTTACTCGATGGACACTTTGTTCTAGAGCACACCGCTCGACATCGAAGCGGACGGTTTTTCAATTTTAACGGAACAGCAGGGGTCTGGCGCCGGCAATGCATTGATGATGCCGGTGGTTGGCAACATGACACCATTACAGAGGATCTCGATATTTCATACCGAGCCCAGCTGAAGGGGTGGACTTTTGTTTACCTCAAAGACCTGGTGACTCTCGCAGAAGTTCCTGAACACATGAGAGCCTTTAAAACCCAACAATTTCGCTGGGCAAAAGGGACAGCTCAAACGGCAAAAAAGGTACTGCCATTAATTTGGAAAAGCCCATTTCCGCTTGCGACAAAAGCAGAGGCATCCATACACCTGACAGCCAATATCGCATACCCATTAACGCTCATACTCGCACTTCTGATTCCAATGACAGCACGGATTCGAGACATTGAGTGGGCGCAGTGGACGCTCTACATCGATGTCATTGCCTTTTGCATCACCAGCGTCTCCGTCAGTGCTTTCTACTGGCTCGCACAACATTATTCTGGTTCTAGTCGTTTTCGAAGAACACTTGAAATACCATTGGTTTTGGCGCTTGGAATTGGCATCTCAGTCAGCCAAAGCCGTGCAGTATTCCAAGGGATTTTCTATAAAGATGCCACATTTGTCCGGACGCCCAAAGCAGGAGATCAACCGCACAAAGTCTATCATCTTCCAGCCAGCCGAATCTCGTGGCTAGAGGGCGGATTGGCACTTTATTGTTTGGTTGCAAGTGTCCACTTACTCTCTTTGGGAATCTGGCACTCTGTGCCATTCCTTCTCCTATTTTCTTTTGGCTATGGCTATGTTGGGCTGCTGTCTTGGAAACAACCACCCCACCCTAAGGTGTCCCTGAACTGGCGCGATGATCAGGTGGACGGTGGGAACCCGTCGCTCGTCGGCACACATTGGCCCATGCCTCTTGTGCCCAAACTTCAAATTCAGGAGACCAAAGCGGCAGTCCGGACTGAGCAACAATCTCTGCAGACATCGGAGTTTGGCACGGTTCAGGAGGACGGTTGTGGGAGAGCATCTTAACCGTCAATCGATACGCTTCAGTGCAGACATCCGGTGAAGCCGTGCCACAAATACTGCGGTCAAAAGTCAAATCTTTGTCCGACATCCAAGCAGCCTGAAAACGACGAGAAATGATACGAGCCGTGAGCGTAATGTGAAGCGGATCCCCTTCGATCATTTTGGCATTAAGACTTTCCATTCGAGACAATATCGCATACATCATGTCTTTTTCTTGGCCCAATGGGTAAGCCTGATTAAGGCTACTTTCTTCTCGCTGAAGAGCATGGTACATGCATCTGGATTGGAACTCACCGGCCATTTGACATGCCTTGTCGGCCTCTTTTCCGGTTAATCCTGCCATATCAGACACTTCAAATGCACAGGCCGACTGCCAAGATATAGTTGGCGCTTGATTACAAAAAGCAAGTGCTGGTCTTTTTTGCATGGCTTGGGCTTTTGCTGCAAATAGCACACATTCTCCTCGAAGGCGCTCATCTGATATTTGCGAACAAATCGCCAGACTACTCTCGGGCCGTTTGGCTTCCACCGCTTTCAGATAGGCATTTTGATCGACAATGGCCTGAGGAGGCGGTGTGTCATTCAATGCACAGGACAGAAGGAGTAGCCCAAAAATCATACAGTCTCCAGCTGTGGAATTTGCTCGAAGATGTCATTGACAATGAGGGTGTTAGAGTCAATTCTTGCTGGCGTATCTGCCGCATCAAATCCAAGCCGACGAAAGGCATCGGGATCCATGCATCCTCTCAAAACAAGTTTATACCGCTGGGCCAACAATGCGAGTACAACGGCTCGCTGGGCGCCAGCCCCAGTCGGTTCAGGGCCTGTCAGTAAATCAGACCAGGGGGCCGATGACCCCTCCATGGCATTAACAAACCCAACTTCGGTTCCCAATCCCTCTTCGAGAGGGGCTTCAATGATGATTTCTGCCCCCAACTTAAGGGGCGGACGCGGCGAGAGTGCCAAATAAGATGCTGCACGCGACGCTTGATAAAGGCTGGACTTTTTACAGTGAGGAACCCGAACCACGGCGCGAGCATAGCTGGTGCGAGTCCATGCCCAAGGCTGCAAGCGGCTGGCAATCTGTTCAATGAGCGCTTTTGGCTCTCCGAAACCCCAAAGGCGAAGCGCTGGGACATATAACAATGCCCATTTGGCATTGCTCTGTGCACCAATGGCATCTATGTGCATGCGAAAAGGATTACCTGCCAGTTGGCCCACGCAGACTCCCTCAGACAACACCATCGTTCGACTGTGGAGGCTATTTATGGTTTCTCTACCACCGCATCCCACGACTATTCCTTTGTAGCCACTTGACAATCCGGCATACTGATGCAGCTCAACCAGTCCGAGAATAAGTGCCGAGTCAGCCTCACATACCACACGAGATACAAGACCTTTAATTTCGCCAGACCATCCCACAACAATGGCATCATCTGGATCATGCTGAATGGGATTCCACTGCTGAATGGGCTTAAGCTCTGTGGCTGACATTGGACGGTGGAGACCAAGCCCAACAACCACTTGTGGAGAATGTGTTAGGCGCTGTGAAACCGCATGAAGCGCAAGCGGTACATCCATTGGACGAGTGTGATCAGGAACACAAATCGCCAAATGTTCATCTGAAGACCAATTCCCCAAAGCTGCTGTCGGACTTTGGCCAAAACGAATCTCATGCATGCTGTTTTACCTTTCGGTTCTGCAGAAGATGGAGCCCTGCACTTCCTCCAAAGATACCATAAATCACCAGCGATGGCCAGAGGGGAGGAGACCATTGGCCGGTAACGGGATCAAGAGTCAAAAGGGCCACATAGCTCAAAGGGGCCAGCGTAGCCATTACAGTCCAATGGCGATTACCACAGAGCAGAGCAGGTACCCAAGCCCAGAGTACATACCAAGGATGCACTGTGGGTGAGAGAAGAATACTCGCACCACATATCCAGAGCGCCAATCGACACAATTCGAGCTTTTTTCGAAGGCATAAGACCACAACAATGACACCGAGCCCAGCAAGAATGAGCCGTGTCCAACCACCAAAAATCGGGGACAGGACTTGATAAAAGGAACCATTAAATGACCAATGTTGTGAATAAGTCTGAATGGCTGTCAGAAGGGCGGCAGGGTGCTCTAAAAATGGCCATGTAAAACACACCATTAAACCCAAAGCGAGCCAAAGTCCGGAATCTTTTAAGCGAAAAGTGCGGGGCAACAAAATCGCCGGAAGCAACTTAACCCCTCCCCCAATCAACAACCAAAATGATGCATTTCTTTGGTTGTCTACGGCCCAAAAAGCCATAAGCAAAAAGAGTATTCCAAGTCCATCCATGTGGCCAGAACCAGACAATTCAATCACCGGCAAAGGGTGGAGCGCATAGAGCCACGCAGGCAACACCCCCAGATCTCGATTCTTACCTATCTGGGCAATCAATCCCACACAAAACATGTCGATCAGTACAAAGCCAGCCTTCATCGCTGTCACTGTTGAAGATATGCTTGCCATCAATACAAACCAATACATGGCAATGGGAGGGTAGATACTTGGAATATGCGGGTGGTTAATGTACGGATGGACTTCTGAAGCAGTCGGTTGAAAATCAGATGGTGGTGTGAGATAGGGATTCCCACCGGACAAAGTCAGCTGCCCTTCCCAAACATATCGAAAGACATCATTGCTAAAAATTGGCTCAGTCCACCAAAGAAGCCCTCTCAAAATGAGGGCTGCAATTAGTACTGCCCTCATCCCATACTTTGGCTTAGGCAACCCATATACCAGCACACCCCAGAGTACATAAACGGCAACACTTAACTGAAGATTGAGCCCACCTGTGGACAACATTAACGCACACAAAAGGGCAGATAGAACAGCCCACATTCTAAATCATCAGCCAGGCGGCCAGACCGCACAATATCAGACCAATGA
>JAYYJC010000196.1:0-2815 GCA_036146655.1 Myxococcota bacterium
ACTGGGTCCGCTTATTGAATTGGTCAACAATATTAGAGAATTGATGTCTGGTCGTCCGTCTGACCGTGATTTGGTTTTGGGCTCCTTTGTGACCGAACGGGCTCTCAAACGGATCATTACTTCCATTCCGAAGGCCCAAGAGACTGTGCCCGAGGATTTAATTTTATTTTTGGATGCCATTCCCTCAGATCACTTGACTCATTTAATTTCACTTTTGGCCACCGAGAGGGGAACCACTTCGAGACGAATGCTGCGTCAATTGATCACCCGTTACGCTGCTCGGAACCTCGATGACAGTCTTCCTCGTCTTGCGGTTGAGAGCGAAGCCGTTGCAGCCGATCTGCTTCAAGCTTTTGTAAAGGCCGCTCCGGAACGGACTGTGGAAATCTTGAAGTCCATTGCATCTCGGCCAGAAATTGAGATCCACTATCGAATACTTGGGATTATGGGGGATTTGGACGAGACATCAGAACTCTGTGACGAGCTTTATATTTTACTTGGTTCTTCTATCGCTGACATTCGCCGTGGAGCGATGCGGTTGCTCGTCGCCAATAACGATCCTCGTTTCTTTCAAAAGCTTCTGGACATTTTGAACACCAACACCAATATTGATTTACAGGAAGCGGAAGAAATTGGTCAGATGATGGCTAAAATCGATCCCGAGGCATGTGAGCGTGAGTTTAAAGATTGGGTGGCTGCCAAATCTTTGTTCAATCTCAAACGGGTAACCGTGCGTAAAACCCAGAAGTGGGCAGCCATCACAGCCATTGGCTCCTGTCCGGGGGAACACAATGCCAAGCTTATTAATGCATTAAAAGACAGTGAGGGAGATGAAGTTCGGCAGCATTGCATTCGTACCCTCGTTCAGCGGCGAAAAAATGGCATTTAATTGAGGATGAAATGGATGAACTAGCAAAGTCACAGGAGCAGCTTGGAAAAGCACTCGAGCGTGCGAAAATGGGTGAAGATCTCGATCTCGCCGGCCGTGTAAGAGACATGGGAGAGCGATTGGTGCGAATTCTCTATGGTCTCATTAAAATGACCGAGATTCATGACATTGACAACGCTGCTTTTTTGAAACCCTCTGAAGAGTTTGAGACAGTGTGTCAAGATTTGATGGACCTTTTGGGTGCAGTTCACATTGTGACCGTGGAGGATCAAGTTTTTGTGAACGACATCCGCATACGATTGGGCAGAGCACAAAATGCGTCTTCTCTCGGTACCGAATTGGCCTCTCATCAAGTCGGTGGTCTCACATTTCATCAGGCACCAAGCCCAGATCAATTTAAATTGCTGATTCAAATCTTGTCTGGTGATCCGCTCTCTGAGGATACTCCTAGAGCGTCGTTGATCGATCGTCTGGGTCAAGAAGGAATGGATTTTATTGATCTGTTTGGGATCTATCGCTTTCGGGTCTCTGGAGACAATTCGGCAAAGGCGTTGTCGCATGAGCGGGTATCAAATCGAGCGGCCACATTGATTGAGGAAAGTTGGGACAACTTGGCCGCAGAACGGCTTCCCAATCCGCTCCCTCTGCGAAGAGCGGTGACTGATATTCTTGAGGTTTCAAAAGACGATCCAGATATATACTTAGAACAGCCTGTTCTCGACAATGAATTTGGACATCATACCTTGAAGGTCTGCCGGCTCAGCTTATTGATTGCAAAAGAAGCCAAACTATCAGAAGAAGCCATTCAAGATTTAGGAGTCTGTGCCATGTTTCATGACATGGGCTATGCGACCCGTGAGGGCGCAGATCCTGCTCAAGGTGAGGCGGGTTATGCCCCGCCATATGAGCGCCATGCTTCTGCCGGTGCCCGAATGCTTTTGAGACAACGGGGGTTTCATCAGGCTAAAATTCGCCGCGCCTTATCCACTCTTGAGCACCACCGTGATTACAGCAGTAAAAAAGGCCGCCCGTCTATTTTTGCACGAATCATCCGAATTGCTGAGGATTTTGCAAATCTCACCCGTGCCAGCGGGGGTGGACTTAATCCGCACGAAGCGCTGGTTCGAATGTCTGCCTACGGTGGAAAATACTACGACTATATTTTGCTTCAAGCCTTTGTCAACCGTTTGGGAAAGTATCCACCCGGTACCCTTCTTGAGGTTGAAATGGAGTTGAAGGGCAATCCAATGACATTTATTCTACTGAGCCAGTCACTGGTGCGCAGCCCTGAAACATTTGATAAACCCATTTGTCGGCTGGTTCGCTTGCATGATGGGCGAGAGCCCCCACCAGCCATGGCACAGCGGCCAATTGATTTGGCGAATAAAGGCCAAGTACTTCGTGTTCTAAACGATTACTAGGCTTGCCTTTTGGCATACAACAACGCTTCGTTGACTCGCTCTTGGTGGAGTGATGGGCTGTCAATGACCTGTTTTGCCAATCTAAGGGCATCCAGATCAAGTTTAGCAATTTGAGTCGCCCATTCCTTGGCATTTTGATGTGGATCATCAACCAGACGGTTTACAAGTCCCCAGGTCAATGCCGATTTTGCATCGATTTCTTGCTGCCCAAGAATCACCGCCTTGGCTCTGGAAGGCCCGATTATCTTTGGGAGTCTGCTGCAGCCTCCCGCAGAAGGAATGAGTCCCAGTGTGACCTCTGGCAATGAAAATGTGGCCAATGGGCCTACAACTCTGAGGTCACAGGCCAGTGCCAATTCGAAACCGCCGGCGATGGCTGGGCCATGAATGGCTGCAATGCTTACGAAAGGGGCCTTGGCGATGTCATTAAAGACGCGTTGCGACAATAGAGACAAGGCTGTTGTTGGAGGGGCATTCTTAAGCTCGTTAAGGTCTGCTCCTGCAC
>JAYYJC010000197.1:0-13451 GCA_036146655.1 Myxococcota bacterium
GTTGTTTCGTGTCGATGTGGACCCTGGACACGGATTTGCATTTCGTTCAGCCTTAGCAGAGTCGATCGGAAGGTTGGGATTTCCCGTAGGTGATTGGTTGGTTCAAGCGCTCGAGCAAGAAGCGCTTGAATATGAAGGTCGACCAGGCGCTGGACTCGGAATCCAGCGGCCGGTCAGACGGAACATCCTATCTGCTTTTGGTGAATGTGAAACCAACGATAGCCCACATTTGGATCTCATCCTTGAATATTTGAGCAATTTGAATGGTTCTGCATCGGCTGGATTTTACATTGAGAGTCTGAATGTCTTGTGGAAGTGGCGTCATCCAAGCTTGCTTAAATCGGCTTTGAGGTATCCACGACCCATTCGGCAAAATGCCATTGGAGTGTATGCCAGTTACCGAGACCGTTTGGAGTATCCTCTTGATGACCTAGATATTGAGTTTTGGAACCAGGCGAGGGCTCATTACGGAAGTTGCTAGATTGAACTATTGCATTTGAAAGAAAAGCACGAGATTGCTAATTTGTTGAGCTCGCATCTATGGCTGTGCCTGCAAAAATAGTGTCGTAGCGACGGCCAACATAGTTATCGAGCCTAACCATACCTGACCGTGCAACCATCACAACAAAGTCTTCGTTTCGTCCTTCACTTCGGGCAAGTTTATTGACAAACACCACTTCTATAAAACCTTGTGAATTAAAGTCTGTGGGTGGATTGATTAGATTTCCACGAGGTGAGAAGACCAAACTGTCTTGGGTAGTGTTGTATGGGCCGCCAATGTTGGTGCCCCAGTTGTCTATCGAGACATACCGTTGATAGTCTCGAGAGCCAGGTGCAAGGTCAACCATGCCTATTTCGCCTGTTTCTTCATTTACAATTGGCAGTTGGTCCCAAGTGGTGCTGTTTCGATTGGCGTTTCCTAGAGTAATGCTGTAAGAACCTGCGTTTGCTGTTGCCAACAGTGTGGGCGATGCATCAAAGCTGAGCAGGGTGATTCTGCATTCTCTGTTGGTTCTAATCGCAAGCGAACGGCAACGGTCAACCCACTTGGAAAATGTCTGTGCCGCACCTTTGGTTCGAAGCCTGGGCAACATGTCTTGAGCTTGCCAAATCGATAGGCTCGAAAGTATACAGATGATGACCACAACGATTGCCAACTCGATCAGCGTAAAGCCACGGTTTCTTTTACGGATAAGCCTCATAGGTAAACCATACCGTATTTAAACTGCATTGACAAAGCAATTTTGCAGCCCTTTCTTGACAAGCATCGTGGAAAAGATTAAATGGTGAGGCCGTCATTACTAAATCACTTTGTATATTCCCCCTTTTTTACAGGTTAATCAAAATGGCTCGTTATCGTGGTCCTCGCGTCAAAATCTGTCGCGCACTAAATACCGTTATTCCTGGACTGACAAGTAAGCCCATCAAGCGTAAATACCCACCCGGTGTTCATGGCCTTGCTCGTCGCCCTCGTCCTTCTGACTACAAAATCCGTTTGCAAGAAAAGCAGAAGCTTCGTTATCACTATGGCGTTTTAGAGAAGCAATTCAAGCGCTATGTTCGTGAAGCAGCTCGTCGCAAAGGTCCTACTGGTAGCAATCTAATCTCTATGCTTGAGTCACGGTTGGACAACATCATCTACCGCATCGGTTTGGCTCCTTCACTCCCTGCAGCACGCCAAATGGTTGTTCATGGTCACATTACTCTTGATGGACACCGTGTTGACCGTCCAAGCTACAATGTCAAAATTGGGCAGGTGATTGGTTTACATCAACGAACCAAACGCCGATGTGCCAATTTCTTAGAAGAACGGTCTGACCTCGCGAGCCGCCGTCAGCGTCCCAGCTATCTTGAGTTTAACGAAGAGAAGCTTGAAGCCAAACTCGTGGTTCTTCCGCGTGGCGAAGACATCCCGTTTGAAGTAAACACCCAGCTCGTAGTCGAGTTTTACTCTCAACAGATGTAAATTCTCAATCAACAGAGACAACAAAACAGTGGTCTTGCCACTGTTTTTTTTTGGCTGTTTTTTGAAGGCGCTTGTGCTAAAGTCGTCGAATGAATTGGTTCCTGTGGAGTTTGAGCTTGAGCTTGTTTGGTTGTGCGAAACATCCAACACAGGCCACTGTGGCCAAAATTACTTTTGAAGGAAATGGCTCTTCGTGGTCTACCACATCCGATTATGCGTTGAAGTCAGCCATGCTCTCTAAGGAAAACGAGCCGTTGGCTTTTCTTCAACCGGAAACCAAATATTCTTTTGTGGATGTAGAAGCCCTTCAACTTGATGCATGGCGTATTGAAAATTGGTACGCCAATCAAGGCTATATTAATGCTCGATTTATTGGCTGGGACATACGGACACGGCCATCCATCCTGTGGGGGCTTGCTCGCAAAAACCAAGTGCATATCGTTGGTCAAGTTCAAGAAGGGGAGCCGGTGATCGTTCGGCAGGTAAAACTCTCTGGTGGGAACTTTGGTCGAATCCAAAAGGAACAAATTGGATCTTTAAACACACAGACACCAGGTTCGATTATTTCTATGGATTCGCTCACCTACAGTAGAGACCTAATGCTCAGTAAATTGCAAGAAGACGGCTATTCTCGCGCTAAGGTAGAGCTTGATGTCAATGTGTGGCCAGCAAATTGTGAAGAACTTCCGAAGGAGCATCGCTTGGACTGTCAGTTGGAAACAATGAAATACAACTGCTCGCAGAACAAAAGATGTGAACTAAGGAAGCTTAACTTTACCGATTGCAGAGATTTAGAATGCCTTGAGCAAAGTGGTTTGCCAAAGTATAAACCATCTAAAAGTCAATCGGCGGATGTGGTTTTTTCATTCGAAAAGGGATCGATTAACACCATTGGTAAAATTACCATCGAAGCTGATATAGAGACAAACATTGATCGTTTCTTAGAAAGTATTCCGCTAAAAGAAGGTGAACGGTTTGCCCCATCTAAGTTGGTTGGCGCCCAACGGTACTTTTACAGTCTCGGCATTTTCTCCGTCGTGAATGTTGTTCCTGACATGACAACCGAAGATTCGGCTTTACCCATCACAATTACACTTCAAGAGAACTTACCTCGACAGGCAAAACTTGGGGTTGGTCTTTCTCTCGAGAGCGGGATGCAAGAAGCCCATATATCGACCGGTTTGCTGCATCGAAACTTGTTTCAATATGTGGTACGCCTTGATACCAACGCACAGATTGGTTACGCCGTTATTCCAGATCCTGACAAGGAACTTTTTAATTTAAACGACGAAGGTTCAAGTGGTTTAAATCTTGAGACCAATCTGGAAGATAAGTTTGAAAATAAAGCTCCGGTTGGTCTGGTTCAAACCCAAATGACTGTTCCCCGAGTGTTCGACTCTCTTTGGTCTGTTCAGCTTGATGCACAATATGAAGAAGGCTTAGAGCCTACATTTCGCTTTCGTTCTCCTGAGGTGTCGCCTTCATTAAGCTACCCTTTGTCGATAAAGAAATGGGGAATACAAGGGATTGATATACAACTTGGCTACCATTACATCTTTTTTAGTTACATAACAAGTGCCCTTGATCCTGCGCTTATCAATAATTCAGCACTTGGACTAGACAATCAGCCACAATATTCATTGTCATACATCTCGCAGCGAATCAATATTGATGGTCGAGACAATCCCATCAATCCCACAAAAGGATGGTCGCTCTCATTTAACTTTCAAGAAGCAGGACGTTTTCTAGGTGGAGGGTACGACTATTGGAGGACAACAGAAGAGTTTCGGTATTACTTTCCGCTCATCTCAGTCTCAAACTGGAAGCCGTTTGGGACTGACAAAAGCATTCGTAGACGCAGACTTGAAAAGAATAAGGCCGTTATTAATCCCAAAGGGGTCTTTGCTATGCGAGGTGTTACGGGGTTTATCTTTCCTTACCTGAATGGTGTTCAAGGTGTTTCTCCAGCACCATATGCAGAGCACATTTTCCTCGGAGGGTCTTCGAATGTGAGAGGATGGGGGAAGAATAGGCTTGGGCCTTATGTTTGTGAAGGCTGTTTAAATGACAATGGTCGACAGGTAAGTGCAGACATTGTTCCTATTGGAGGAACGGCTTCTTTGTGGGGCAGTCTTGAATATCGGCATTACACCGCTGACGGGTATGGTGTGGTTTTGTTTAATGATTGGGGAATGTTGTGGGAATTGCCCGAGGAATTCAATGTGCGGGAACTTTCCCCGAGTGTCGGAATCGGCGGCCGTTACCGCTCTCCAATCGGTTCATTGAGACTGGATGTGGCTCGTAACTTAAACCAAGATGCAAGATTCGCAGCTGAAGACAATTGGACGGTTCACTTTTCAATGGCGGAGGCTTTTTGATGCCGTCAAAGAAGAAAATCATTGGACTGGCTGCCATTGTGCCTCTTAGTTTGCTCACAGGGTTGGGCGGCGGCATTACTTGGCTAGGATCTGAGTCTGGAAACCAATACATTGCAGGAGAAATCAAAACGGCTGCTGCTAACGCATTGCCCTATGGGGCGTTTGAACTTGGCGATATCAGTCTCAATGTACTGACCGGTTTAGAACTTAAAGACATACGTATCCTAGATCAAGAAGGCATCGAGTTGCTTCAAATCGATATGGTATCACTTGGTTATAATTTGTATTCGCTTCCACAAATGTCGATTGATGATATTGTAATCGATGTACATCATCCCCGTGTCAACATAGGTGCGAACACAGCTGGAGAGATGCGCTGGAATACCTTATTTGAAGCTTCAGAAAGTCCACCACCTTCCACAGAACCTGCACAACCATTTGAAGGCGTTGGATTGGGCATTGAACTCAAGCATTTCAAACTGCACAACGGTCAAATCAAGGATGGTGAAGAAGCAGTGCTCTCGGATCTCAACATTGATCTTGCTGCAGCTGTTTCACCAACTGGAATGGTCGATTTGTCCGTGTCCAATATACAGGCTGATGTGAATGATGTTGGTACGGTTATTTTCCAAAGTACCATTCAATTGGATGGCACCACAGTTGAACTTTCAAAAACCACGGCTGCTCTTGATGACCTTCAGTTGTCACTAGAAGGGGCGTTGAGTTCAATTTATACTGACCCTGAAACCGATTTGTTGATAAAGACACGGATGTCTCCTCAGAGTTTAGCGCCGCTCACCGATGCACCTATTCCTGCAGTTGAAACTCCCGTTGCCATTAACATTCAGGGGCCATTGTCCGCTCTAAACTTAAATACACACATTGAAAATACTGCTGGTTTACTGAATATAGTTGCCAACTTAAACCTTGAGACCGAACCGCTTGAATGGGATTTGACACTCAGCAGCGATGCATTCAAGATTTCTGATATTGTACCGAATTACATTGATCAAGAAACAACGATTGCTGGCACTTATCGAGTTTTTGGCTCAGGTACAGATTGGCCCTCTGGGATTAATGGAAATATTGAGTTCAACGCAAAGCCGCAGACTTTATATGGCTACGATGTTGAAAATATCACAGTGAATGCAATCCTTGAACAAGGAATGATGACACTCAATACGCTTTCAGTCACCCACGATGCTGTTCAACTGAATGTGAATGGCAAAGCCAACATGGTTCTAGAAAAAGCAGATGTTGAAATTCATGTAAAGGTCCCAGACCTATCTCAGTTGGCTGACTTTGGTATCGAAGATTTAAAGGGTGCGACCGAAATTGAGGGTCCTTTAAGTGCAGAGTGGGGAGATCCCATCAAAGCTGAGTACAACGGAGATTTAAAGTTTCGACGCATTCAGCATCCAAGCGCTAATATCCTGGGTGGTATTGGACAAATCGGAGTTAAATATGATGACAGCGGAATCAGGTATCGAGGCCGAATTGCACTTGATGATATTCTCGCCGCTGGAACCAGCATTGAAACTGTACGCACTGATTTTGAAGGTGATGTGTCGCCATCAAATGAAGTGACCTTAAATGCCAATGTCGCAGTAAACGAAGTCAAGGTCGGAGATGGAGCAGTTCAACTCAATGATATTACAGGGGGTATTGCCCTTGTTTCTTCCGATGCTGGCATGGCTTTAAGCACTGAGAAGCTCATGCTTGGAACACTTGAACTTCAACCCGCAGGCTATGTAATTGATGGGGGCCCAATTGACTTTAGCATTGATGGCGACGACCTAAAAACCGAAATAATTCTTAAGCGGAAAGGGGAAGATTTTGTCAATGTGCTTGCGCATGGCGGTTTGGATACAGGGATTTGGAGCATTGATCGATTTCTTTTCATGCCAACAGATGCAGACCCTTGGTCCACAAAAGATGTCATTAATCTTGAATTGAAAGATGACGGCATTGGTTCTTTTGCGATTGATATTGAGGGCAACAGAGGATTGATTCAACTTCGCAATGATTTTCTCGATGGTGAACCCTCCCTGTACTTGGGTGTGAAGGATTTGGATGTGGCCTATTTTGAGGAAGTGGCCAAATTGCTGACGGGTGAAGCCGTTCTGCCTCCTGAGTCAGAAGGGTTTATTTCAGCACAAGTAAATTTAATTGGAAATGATGGCCGTTTTGGCGATGACGATTTTCTACAAGTCCGTGACCTTAATCTTCCAACCTTGATTGAAAAGGTCAATCTCGATTTTGAGTTTTCAGAGGATCTGACCTATCCCAAAGTTAACTTTGTTCTTTCAGACAGTTTGAAAAGACCACTAACCAGTTTAGATTTGCATTGGCCTTTGGACTTAAACTCAGGTGTAAGCCGCTGTGATGATCCCATCGAGTTTAAATTAAGACTATATCCACACCCGTTGTCTAGGTATCGAGAAACCATTCCGCAATTGCCAGATGCAGATGGTATGTTGAGTGCTCTTATGGATATTGATGGGACCCCATGTGAGCCCAATGTTCACCTCAGTTCAGCCATGGCAGTGCCCATTGGCATTTATGAAAAGAATGTACGCATCGACTCACTCATAGAGGTAGACAAATCTGGTGTCACAATTGACGCATCCCTGTCTCAAGACTTGCGGGAGCAACTGTATATCGATGGTCACTTGTCGAGCGATATGCACCGTCATTTAAAACCCATTTTTGCCTCTTTCACACCACCAGATGAAGACAATGATCCTGCATTATGGTTTGACGAGTTGGACATCAATGTCATTTTTAATGAACTCAGTATCGATGAAACAATGTCATTACTCGATGCCCCGAAGGGCTTAAAAGGCCGGATTGTCGGGGGAGTAAGTATTCATGGGGACCCATTGGAGCCCGTCATTGAAGGTGGGGCTGCCATTTTAAATGGTCGCATTGGGCACACACGGATCTCATCTGCAAACTTGGCGTTTGAGTCGACACCAAAGCACATCCTTATTGAAGGCGACACGGCAATTGGACAAAGTGGGCATGCGTTATTGACTGCTGATATTCCAAAATTAGATGACGGTATGTTGCTATTTTCAAGCAAAGGAGAGGGTATCCCACTTGATGGTGCTCTTGGCCTGCTGCCTGGGGTAGAGAATGCAGATGGTCTACTACATTGGGATTTAAACTTCAATTCGGAAGCTCAATCTGAGACCAAGTTTTTGGCAGGTATTGAAGGGGGCTCATTGGATTATGTGCCCATTGGAGTGACGCTGAATGATCTTCAATTTAAGCTGGAAAGCAATGGCAATCAGATCATACTCAATTCATTCAAAGGTACAACATTGCCCATAACAAACCCCGATGGAGAGACAGGCTCATTTAGTACCAGCGGTATTGTGTCACTTGATGAAGGGGGGCTGAAAGAAGGAACTGTCCATTTCAATGCGTCCGAGATGTGGTTAAATCACACCTCTTTGGCCAAGATGGCGATATCTGGTCAAACACAGATGAACTTTACACCGGAGTCACTATCGGTTGACGGTCAGTTTGAGGTTGACGAAGGTCAGGTCAGTTTGGATGAGCGTTTTTTCGTTCAGGATGCCACTCTTGCTCTTAATCCTTTTATGAAGATATACCGAGGAGGAATGTCTGAGCCGAAAGAAGTTGCTGTTGAAACCCAAGATGAAAGCACTTATGACATCAACGCCAACATCGATATTGCGTTAAACCGTCGAGTCAGAATCAAAGCGGCCATGCCAATGTTGTCATCCTATGGGTCATCATTTGCAAAATTGAGTACCGTTAATGTGGATACTATTTTGGATGGGGATTTAGACATTGCTTACGCAAATGATGAAATTGGTATCATCGGAGATATTTTGACCCCAAAAGGCAGCATTGACATGTTGGGGTCAACCTTCTTGATTGACGACGGAGCCGTTCGATTTGTTGGTACGGATTATGCCAATCCCGAGTTGGACATGAAAGCCACAAAGCGCATGCCGAAATATGGGGACATTAATATAGAATTGACCGGAATGGTTTCTGATCTACAGCCTGTCTTCTCTGAAGAAAGCGGGCAGTATGACGACACGGATGTGATGTCATTGATTTTGTTCGGAAAACCCGTATCGGAGTTAACGGAATCAGAAGGGGATGGCGGCTCTGCATTGTTGAGCAGTGCACTGTCAAGCGTGACCTCTTCTATCGGGGGTGCAATCGGAGGGAACATGGTCGATGAAGTCGAACTTAATCCAACTGAAGGCTCCTTTAAAATCGGAAAGTCCTTGTCAGAGAAGCTGTATTTGGTCTATCAAAAGAACATGCAAGCTCAAGAGGGCGAAAACTTCAATGAGTTTTCATTAGAATGGCTCATACAATCTCGCCTTTATGCAGAGTTTATTGCTGGCGATGCCATGGTTTCATCTGCAGACATCTATTACCGATGGATTTTTTAAATCGCCATAGGCCATTGTCTGTCTATGGTTCTGGTAAACATTGAATAATTGCAACCTCAGGTGGACACATAAACCGCAATGGTGCAACTGACCAACCAAGCCCTCTGGATACAAAGAGTCGTGCGTGTGACGCGTGATACCATCCTGCAATGTACCGGCCAGTTCCACGGGGTGTCCACAGTGCCCCCAATTTGGGAATCCTGATTTGTCCACCGTGTGCGTGTCCTGCCAAAACCAAGTGGACTTTCGGGTTATCAAGCCGTGCAAAGTGTGCTGGTGAATGCGTCAAGACCAAATTGGGACGGTCATCAGGTAAGCTATCCAACCAGCGCTCGGGATGACTTGAGCCTGCAAGATGGTCATCTGTACCCGTTACATGAATAAGTTTGGTCTGTATTTGTTCTTCGCAAAGCAATTTGATATCGTATTTTGCCAGTTTTTTGCGCCAACTCTCTGGCGTTTCACCGGACCAGTACTCCCAATTTCCCATGACTGCAACCGTGCATAATTTTCCCCTCGGGATTGAGCTCAAAAAAGAATGAAGAGCATTCTCTGTCCAACCTCTTGTGATGATGTCACCGGTAAGTGCAACAATGTCACCCTCGATGCCTATAAAAGTTTGATTGAGTTGTTCAAGCCACTCATTTTGCTCACGAATGTGCACATCGCTGATTTGAACTATTCGGAGCGATTTCCTTAATTTTGACAATTGAATGGAATGTTCTGAAACACGAAACCATCCGACTTCCTTCAATAGCCTTTGGATTGGAAGACCTGAAGTTGGTGCCTCAGTGGTACCGCCTGGAGCACTCTTTATTTCAGATTGCATCCATTGTGGAAACAGAGTGCCCATTTTTCGCGCCCTACGCATGATTGCAAGGTATTCCAGCCATTTATTTACAGAGGACATAATTCGGCCTCTTTGGGGCTCGGAAGAGGCCCTTCAGTCAGATTGCTTAGGTATGATTGAAGCTCCTCAGTCGAGTGAGTAGATACTGTTATCCAGTTTTGCCGATTCCAGAGCGATTTGGCGCATGCCTGAGCCGCTTGAGATTGCGGAGAGGCACTTAAATTGAGCCAACTGTCAGGCGTTGCCTCACTCTTGATCAAAAAGAGTTCCAACTGTCCGTACCGAATGATCTGGGCTTGTGGAGGTGACTGAAACTGGGAAGGTGGCAGCGTAGCAGATGGATTTTCACACCCCATATTTAGGAGTAACAGTACATTTGCAAGATTGAACAGCGAGCGCATCATGCGGAAAGCCTAAGCCACAGGAGGCTCTCAATATTGCCCTTCTTAGCCCCTGGCAGTGGAGAGTCGCAACAACCCGCAACTTGAAAGCCTGTCTTTTTGGCTTCAAGAGTTATCTGATTGATGACTCGTATGCGGTCCGATTCATGCTTAACTCTGCCCTTGCGTAAGGCATCTGCACCAACTTCGAATTGAGGTTTAATCAACAAGATGGCCTCGGTTGGTTGGAGGTTATAAATGGGTTCAAGTAGAAGTTGAAGTGAACAAAATGACACATCACAGCATAAAAAGTCTATCGGTTCAGGTAGCCCTGTCAAAGTTCTAATATTTGTGCCCTCCATCAGTGTGATACGAGGGTCATTTCGAAGACTCTGATGCATTTGTTCGTGACCGACATCAATGGAATAGACATGTTTGGCTCCATTCTGAAGGCAAACATCGGTAAAACCACCTGTGCTTGATCCTATATCAGCACAGCACAACCCATCGAGGGTCAATTGAAAAGTGTTGAGTGCAAATGCCAGTTTGAGCCCACCTCTCGAAACATAAGTGGGGTGTCCAGAAACTCGAGACACTGTTTGATTTGTAATCCTCAAACTCACTTTGGTTGTGACTTGACCATTAACAGTGATTTGACCGGCTTCAATCCATAGCTTTGCCTGATGGCGTGAATGACAGATGCCATGTTCCACCAAATAGACATCAAGACGAGGCATATCTCAACTCAGTCTTTTGACCGAAAATCGAGCCAATGCACGGAGCGGTTCAGGATTAACCAAGGTATTCGTGGTTTCCAAGGCGATTTGAAGTTGTTCTGAAGCAAGGGTTTTGGTTTGATCAATCCCAACGAGCTTCACAAAACTCGGAGGGCCGTCTGCTTTTTGGTCTTCTTCAGCATCCAAAACATCATCAGCAAGTTGAAAGCCCAGGCCAACGGCTTGGCCGAATTTTTTTAGGGGGTCGAGTTCTGGACCTCTCAAGCCCGCAATATAGGCACCCATAACAACTGACAATTCAATCAATGCACCAGTTTTGAGGCGGTGGAGCTTGGTGAGCGTATTTAGGTTCTGATTTCGACGGACCTGATAATGTTCATCTGATTCATCCGTATCAAGGTTAGGGAACCCTCCTTCGAAACCAATATCAATGGATTGGCCGCCGACCATGCCATCGATACCGGAATAATTGCTCAACCAACGAAGCACTTGGGCAATCTTGTCATTTGGAAGGTTGGCAATGGCGAGAAATGCCTCAGTGAGCAAGGAGTCACCAACCAAAATAGCGATGTCTTCTGAAAATGCCTTGTGTACCGTTGGATGACCACGGCGAAAATCGTCGTTGTCCATACAAGGTAAATCGTCATGAACCAATGAGTAGGTGTGAATGAGTTCAACTGCTTGTGCACAGAGGTCGGCTTGGGGCAGCAAAGTTTTGTAACTCAGTTCAGATGTACAGGCTGCGAGAGACGCATAGACCAACAGCGGTCGAAATCTTTTCCCACCTGTTTTGATGGGATACTGGCAAGCCACCGAAAGGTTCTCAACTTGACGACCTTCAAAGCGCTTTACCAACAGCTCTTCAATTCGACTTTGATGAAGAGAAGTCCACTTCTGAAAATCAAACGGACGCATTTAGCCTTCTTCAGCAGGAGTAGGTGTCTCCGGTTTGGCTTCAATAGGTGTACATGCCATGAAGTCATCTGGTTCTTTCAATGATGCCAAGCCGATCTCGATGGATAAGTTGGCCTGATTACCAGCATCTCTTACGGCATCCATTAGCTTCACCATCGTGGAATAGTCAATGTTTGGATGACCATCAACAAATACAAGGCCTTTTTCGCCAGCAGAACGTTTTCGGATGATTTTCTTTCGAACTTTATCTGTGAGTTGCGGCAATGGTAGTATGACTCGGTTGAGTGCAAATTGTCCATCTGAACAAGCCGCTACAAGTATTTGTTCCTTTGGGAGGTTGTCCTGAGGAACGGTTTCTGTCTTTTCCGGTAGATTGATTGACATCCTGTTGAGCATAATGGGAGTCACAACCATATAGATAATGAGAAGGACTAAGACCACATCAATCAACGGTGTGACATTAATGTCGCCAACTGGTCCACTGCCTTTTTTAGGTGCAAATGACTTTTTCTTCTTCGACATCGTCTTATTCCTCTTCCTCTGTCGCTAAAAGCATTGTTGTCATTCCACCACCTGAGATAATGCTCATTACAGAATGGGCTTCCTTCCACTTGAGATTCTTGGCCCCTTTTATCAAAAGGCTACGGCTGCCATTCTTTCTAAGATCTGCGTTAATGTCGTCGACAAGCAGGTCGCCACTGCTTTCAGTTCTGTCAACATAAACCCTTGGGTCTGTGCTGTTTGAACGTGGTGGTTTTATTGCGATAACCAAGTGCTGACCTGCATCCTGAACTTGAGTTGCAGTTCGGGATTTGGGGAGCTTGACTTCAACACCACTGGCGAGCATTTGTGTCACGACCATGAAAATGATGAGCAATACCAAGACCACATCCACAAGTGGTGTGACATTGATATCGGCCATTGGCCCACCGGATTTTCCACCTAATTGCATGCCCATAGGAGCCTACCTCGTAATTAAGCTGAATGTTAAGAGGAGAGTGATTGCTTACTTTGCAGCGTTGTCTTTTGATTCTACTGTTTTATGGCACCAATCAAGTATTTCTTGAGCTGAAACACTCATGTCGTTGGTGATTCCGTCTATGACTGCTGTAAAGTAGTTGAACAACCAAACGCCAACAATAGCAACAATAATCCCAAAAGCGGTGGTGATAAGGGCTTCACCGATCGCTGGGGCAAGGGTAGTCAAGTCTGCACCACCTTCAGCACCGATTTGACCGAAGGCGTTAATAATACCAAAAATGGTTCCAACCAATCCTACGAAAGGTGCTGTAGACCCTGTGGTTGCCAAAATACCAAATCCTTTGCGTAAAAGTGGATCTTCAGAAACGGAATGCTTCTCAATGGCACGTTCAGTGGACTCAATTCCAAAGTGATTCTTAAATTGGGTGAACTCTGTCAGGCTGGCTGTCACTTGATGGGCAAAATAAGACTTTTCAAATGCTTCATCTTTGCTCATTTCAAGTGCTTTTTCAGGGTTTCCGGATTTTAAGAGACCTCCAACTTCGCTTGCCAATGCAAGGGACTGTTTCTTTGCGGCTCCCAAATACAGAAAGCGCTCAATCGCAACACCCATACTACCAATAAGCATGACCAACAGCATTAAAAGAACGGCTCGAACGGGACCACTTGATTGGGTCCACATTTCTTCAACCGTAAAGGCTGAGTGGCCTCCGCTGTGACCATCTGAGTGGTCAGTATCTTCCGATTTAGTTGCAGTTTGTGCTGGGGGGGCAGGTGCTTCAGCAGTTGCGGCATCTGAGTC
>JAYYJC010000198.1:0-4677 GCA_036146655.1 Myxococcota bacterium
GACAGCTTTTAATTTCTGTATATTGGACAATATCTGTGCCCAATCTTCTATGATCCCCATAATGGTTCGGTCACCATCTGGATTAGAACGCACATATTCTTCAAGAATGCCATTTAACTTCGGGTGTATTTTCAAACGAGACACGGAGGATGGTGTGTGATCGGACAAATCCTTCGGAAGCTTTGAACGAAACAGCGTACGCACACATTCTCGAGACCAAACTGACCATGTTTCCACTTGAACCCCAACCACACCAAGTGCAGGTAGAACATGCGCCACATAATCACGCATGGCCTTTCCCCAAACCATAAACATGCATTTGCGGGGAAGAAATTTCTTTTTGTCTGCAAAACTTAGATAAGCGATTCGATGAAGCGCCACTGTTGTCTTACCCGAACCTGCAGATCCTCGAATGACCACAACCCCTGATGTCTCTTTTGAAATAAGTTCGAACTGTTCTGGGTCCAAAAGGGCAGCGATGTCTGGAAGGTGCTTATTGGAACGAATGTTCACACCCCCGCCGAGTTGTGAACTCAATGGAGAACCCGCTCTTAATGCGGCACCTTCTCCACCAGCAAGTTGAACACTTTCCTGTTCGTAACGGTCCCAAACCCCATGATGACAAACAAATGTATCTTCGGAGTCGGCGACCCTAAGCAACTGACGATTTTGTATGTGGAGAATGCGTCGGGACTCAACTTCACCTTCATGCGTTGAACCTCCAAAATCTTCGATGTATTCATCCCCTTCTTGGTACAAATAGAAAAGCCGCGAGACTGGTGCATTTCGCCAATCTACAATGCGTAGTCCATCTTGAAGATAAGTGGCTCGCCCCAAAAACACATCTCTGGTTCTACCGCCTTCATACAGTTGGAGGTGTGCAAAATAGGGGTTGTCGGGATTAATCTGCTCTGTCTCTTCTTGTTTTTCGAGTCGATCCATGATTCGATTAAGGTGCTCTGCATTCTGAGACAGCGCCGGCATGTCTTCTTCTTTTGCAGAGAGAGACAACTCGTGGAGGTCTTTCCGCTGTTGTTGAACATCAAGGATGGCTGCTTGAATGTCCTCGTATTTTGGTGGATTCTGCTCGAGCGTTCGATAGGTTTTTGACAGATGGTTGAGCTCTTCTTCGACGATGACGGGTGTGGAAACAGTTAAGTCTTGGTTTGCCATAGCAATCAGGCCATCCTAGAAATGCAACCGCATCATGTGATTTTTACGGTCATTGGGTTAAAAGTAAATCGAATAATTATTGATTGTAGCCCACTCATGCAAGTTTTAAAAATGTCAAAGTTTCATTTAAAATCCAAAACTTGTGATGGATCAACCTTTGTTAGAGGAGCCTTATAAAATGCACAGTCAAAAGTACACAATTACGCTCTTCTCGAGCTTGGCAATCGGCTGCAATACCGTCAATGAAAAAGAAGCTGGTCTCGTTTATGAAACCACCTTAGAAATATTTCAGCAAATTCATGATGATGCCGTGCTCGTCGAAGACGAAACCGTAGAGCTTGGATTGTCTTCAGGCCCAAGTTGGGAAGGTGCTGTCACCATTTCGGGCAGTCGGACCGTCAATCTGGAAGATATAATTTACCCGTTGTCAGTGAGTTTTATTGATGTCTACGCCATTGATACTGACATTACATTAAATGGACAAGTGTCATTTGGAATGGCTGTCACACCAGATCAAACGGACAATCTCTCATACGAAAGCCTCATCAATATCGATGGTGAGTTCGAGGTGGAAGGCGATGCCAAAGGCATTGCGGAGATTCTACTGACAATGACACGGGCATATGATGGTGGCAAAGACAGATACACCACCACACTAAGTGGTTCCATAGGTGGCCACAGCACCGACTCACTTTAACTAACACAGGTAAAAAAATGATCAGAAGAGTCCTCCGCCGAATACTCGGAAAACGGCAGTCCAATGCAACGGCACCCATGACATCTGGCTCGACACCGCCACCCGCTCCTGAACCGGAATTGGACATGTCCAACATCGAATGTGGGGCACAAGAACTCTTTGAGCGTCTCGATGCAGGTGAACCTGTCGTGATTGTCGATGTGAGAGAAATCCATGAAATCAAAGCGCATGGAATCATCCCAAGTGCGAAACACATCCCATTGAGAGAACTTAGTACCCGATGGGAAGAATTAAAAGATGCCAACGAGATCGTTTGCTACTGTGCGGCAGGTGGTCGTTCATACAATGCGGCCATGCTCCTTCGAAAAGAGGGCTTGTTCAATGCGACTTCAATGGAAGGTGGGATTGCTGCGTGGAAAGCCATAGGTGGAAAGGTTGATCGAATTGAATCATGAGTGACAAACCACTTCTCCCCGTCATTTCCCCACTTCGCGCAAAGTTATTGCCAGCCGTAAAAAATCTTAATCAACAGCGCAGAGAAGCCGTTGGTCGCGTACGGTCGGTTGACATGCTCAGGTGGGATGGCACGCCTTACGGAAATCACCCGTTGCAAAGCATGTTTATCCATGAATTGAATGATCTGTGTCCACGAGATGGGTGGCCCACCGTTGTTCTTATTCACGGGGGCGGCTGGAAAGAAGGCAGCAAGCGTGAGTTTGCTTCACTCGCACCTAAGCTGGCTAGGCACGGATTAATGTGCGCTGCCATTGACTATCGTCTCATACCAGAGTCCAAATGGCCAGACCCTCTCGATGATGTCATTGCGTCACTTGAGTTTTTGCGCAAGCAACAGGTCGACACAAGCCGAATCGTTCTGTGGGGTTTTTCGGCTGGAGCTCACCTTGCCCTAATGGCTGCTCACACCAAGCCTGAGTGGATTAGAGCTGTGGTGGCGGTCGCATCTCCAACCGATCTTGAGGCCCTTCCCACCGAAGAGGTTGAAGACCTGTGTCAGAGGGATGAGCTCCGTTCTGCCAGCCCGTTGTGGCAAGAACAGTCAAAACTCCCCCCACGGCTTTTGGTCCATGGAAGCAATGACTTGATTTGTCCCGTCGACTCTGCACGAGCATACGCCAAAGCGCATCAGGCCGAATGGCTTGAAGTCAAGGGAGGAGATCATGGTCTCAGGCGACCATTGTTTGGCGCATTAAGAGCCCACCGATATGCCGAAAGCTGGCTGATTAAACAAATGGCACTCCCGAGACGCCTTTCCAAATGGAAAAATAATCGGAAGAAATCCAAAAAAAATTAGGTCCCAAAATGACATCACTTTTCCTTTACGCATGGCTGTTGTGGAGCACTGCTTCACTGGCGAAACAAACCCACCAATCGGTCCAGAAAAACAATGATACTTGGACCTTCGACATCAAATGGAAAGATCAATCGGGTCAGGTGCATCAAGTGCAATTTTCTTTGGACAGCCAAACCGTTAAGACAGACATTCAAGAACCCCTTCACTTTAGAGCCCGAAAAGCCAGTCAATATCAGGCGCAAGCCATCAACGATTGGGCAAAAGAGACAAAAGGGGTCAGAGTTAAGGCCAAAGCCAGAGGCAAAAAAGTCCGCATTAGCGCATCCGGTAAAGGCATTAATAAGGTGCGACGAAAACTGAAGAAGGCCAAAGCCGTTGGGAAGACCGCACAAAATGACTATGTCGCTCAGAATGGATACACCTATCTGAAAGGAAAGGTGGTTCCTGATCACCTCAAGCATGTCACCACCTACGCAGACGATCTCCGACCACTCGTCTCAGCATTGGGAGGCCCAACAGATGATCCAAGGGTATTTGCCGAAAAAGCACTGTCTTTTACACAGGCCATTCCCTATGAACGGAGGGGTCGCAAACCTGACAAATATCGACGGCCGTTGTCAATGATTGGACGAAACAAAGGCGATTGTGATTCCAAAACCGTTTTATTTTTGGCGCTCATGCATGAAGCGTATCCGCAAATGCCTTTGGCCGTGGTCTACATCCCAGGTCATGCGTTTGGGGCCATTGGAATTGCACCTGACCGTGGGGAATTGAGTTTCCGCTCAGGTGGACAACAATGGGTCGCAGTTGAACCGGTGGGACCCGCACTGTATCCCATCGGCAAAGTCGGCCGAAAGAGCAAAAGACGCCTAAAAGTGAAGGGCTACAAAATAAAATCAATGTAGTTTATTTGGGCTGTTCAATAACATGTCGGCCGACATTCAAAGGACCGTGGAAAGTGACATCGCCATTGGGTAATCGTACTTCGATGCGGTCGGCCTGACGAACTTCACCCAGACCAAAGCAAGCTATGTTTTCGCTTTGAGCGGCTCCATTCACCGTAGCAAGTTCGAAAGAAATGATTGTGTTCGATTTCGCATGGGTAAAATCAAGAACTGACTAAGTGAATGCCAAATCAACAAAATTTGATGTTGACGGTGGGCCTTTTACCTATGCAATAAGCCCAACCGTGAATTTAATTCTTTTTGGTACGGAAGAGCCTACCACCTGAACGGTTAGCGGAGTTTTGTCGCATGCGAAATGCGAAAACCAGGGCAGGCAAACTAATCGGAAACAACAGGCCAATCAGAATAAAATTGAGGTAAAACCAAAACCGTGGAAACCCTTGATTAACAGGCGGCCATTCATTCATTTGAAAAATCCTTCTGCTATACACTGTCGGGTGATGCTCGATTAATGAATGCATTCGTTTAAGCCAATTCATTAACGGTTCGGACTCTTTAAAAAGGTCCATGGTCCAATCCGTGAGGCCTGA
>JAYYJC010000199.1:0-10000 GCA_036146655.1 Myxococcota bacterium
CGAAAGACATCATTGCTAAAAATTGGCTCAGTCCACCAAAGAAGCACTCTCAAAATGAGGGCTGTAATTAGTAGTGCCCTCATCCCATACTTTGGCTTAGGCAACCCATATACCAACACACCCCAGAGTACATAAACGGCAACACTTAACTGAAGATTGAGGCCACCTGTGGACAACATAAACGCACACAAAAGGGCAGATAGAACAGCCCACATTCTAAATCATCAGCCAGAAGGCCAGACCGCACAATATCAGACCAATGACAATTCGAACCATCAAGACTTTGTGGTGGGGCACATGCAATCTGTCCGAATCAGGAATAGGCGGATCGACACTCCCAACAGAAACTGCTAATGAATCATCCATCGAACCATCTTCCAACGGCTGGTTCTGGTGAGGCACATTGTTTTCCATGGTGGACGACTGGCTGTCCTTGTCAGCGGCTTCTACCGGGTGTTCAAATGGCGTTTGTTCGTTTTGCGTGTGGGAGTCCTTAACAGAGTCTGAAGACAATGGATCTGCATTGACTGAGAGCGATTCCCTTTGGGATTTATCAACGCTCGATTCCATCGACTGCGACGCCTCATTCTTCTCTGTTATGTGAACGGCTGATTCCTCATTTTCTGAATTGATGACATTCATATTTTTACTTTCTTGCGCTTTAAGGCGCACCATACGCAGTTCGAGAGACTTCCTTTCAAAAGCGTCAACTGCCGCAATGCTCAATTCAGGCAGTTCCAACGAAATGCCCAACTCTGTATTTTCTGTTTCAATGCGCTGCCGTTTTAAATCCAAGACCTTTTGACCTTCTTGGCGAGCCAAGGCAGCCAACTTCGGTTGCTTAAGGTGCTGCCAAAGCCAAGTAATTCGCTCCCAGTCATTAGGACTTTGGGCTTGGGTCTGAATCCTCTGCAACCACTGTATCCAGATGTCGTCTGGTCCAAAGATCCGGATGGCCTCTTGGAGATGATCACACTGAACCAAAACCGCCTCACGGACAGCGTTCTCCAAAACAGTATTGAGAACCAACTTGGCAGATGGCAGGTCAAGCAGAAGGGCCATCCATGCGGCTGCAAACTTAAGTGCATCTTGTGCACTGTTAATCCAATTGGCGCCTCGTGAGAGTACCCTCTTTGTCGCACCATGGTCATTATGCATCCACCGTGCAACAGCTGCCACCTGAAGCACATCATCAAGACATTTGATTTGTTGTAAGGCTTGCTGCAACGCTTCTCGAGATGCCTTCGGATCTTCAAAATAAACCAAGACTTCGGCCACATGGCACCAGTCATCGGCGTTGGCTGACATTTGGATGGCGGCACCAAGCCGATTCCGTGCAATCACTGGTTGATTAAGCATCCAAGCCAACTGAGCCATCTCAACCTGTCTACGCACAGTGTGTGCAACAGCCTGTTTAAGGCGGTCATCTCGATCGAGAACATCGTGCACAAGTATATCAACAATGGTTTGCACAGCTGGATTCTTTTGGCGAAGTTCCTGTGGGAGAAGCGCTTGCAATCCAGCCTCGGTGAGAGCAACGGCTGAGGTTTTCAGCAGAACCTTTCCGCCGACCAATGCAGCCGTACCTGTTGCAGCACCACTGTTGAGGAGGCGAAGCGTATCATTTGCAGCAATTACAGTACCTTGAAGCCAAAGACGATTCGAAGACGACCGTTTACCCAACTCACTTCGAGACAGTTCAGGAATGTTAAACCACCCTTTTCGAAAAACATCTCTAAGTTCTCTGAGAAGAGCCTGAGCATTCGATGGTCTTTGGGACGGATCTGGGTGCAACATTTTTCGTACCACTGGCGCCAAACGAGCTGAGAGCGGCGCCAGATCCTTCTGCGACAAATGGGGATACGCCTGAATGTCTTCAGTTTCAAGTGAGGCGAATGGCAACTCGCCTGTGAGTATTCGATACCACAACAACCCCATGGCATATATGTCGCTTTGAGGAGAAAGTTCGCCGCCTTCGAGTTGCTCGGGCGCAGCATAAATACTGACTGAACGGCGTCCAAAAGGACCACCACCATCCAGCTTTGGTCGTCCTTGGGAGTCCAACCAAATGCTGTCTGGATGAATATCTGCATGAGCATGCCCTTCTTCATGCAAGGCAGCAAGGCCAATTAAAAGATCCTGCATGAGGACCACAGATTCTGCCATTGGAATCCGACCGCCCCGTCCGTTCAAAAACTGAGACAACTGAATACCGTTTTGTATGTCAGAAATGGCATAGGGAGGTGTTGACTCCAAATCCACATACATGAAACCAAGTAAGTTGGGATGCCCTTGATAGCGTTGCATGTACCGCATGGCCTGCCAACCTTGAGACTCTGCGTCATCTTCCCTAAGCGTACGCAACTCCACCTCCAACCCACGATCGAGGTCTACGGCAAGATAACGGAACCAAAGCGGCGTATGCGACAGCTCTTCTTGAATGGTAAAACGATTCGAAAATGTGATGCCCGCTGGCAGCGCTTCTGGACGGAGCACCACATTTTCTCTGGCCTCTCCGGCGATGGTTATTCCCTGTATAGAGACGGATTTCTGTTGCGCTTTGACTTGAATACCCCGCACAGTTCCACAACTGAAGCAGGATTCAGCTTCAGGAGAAAGCTCAGCAAAACAGACAACACAAGGACAATTCATGTTATGCCTTTGGAAGACTGGGGGAATGTATGAAGTTGGATGTTCCAAGCGTTCTCAGCATTGCTGGCTCGGATCCATCTGGCGGAGCAGGAATACAAGCGGACTTGAGGGTGTATTCGGCTCTGAATGTGTATGGGATGGCCATACCGGCTATTTTGACCGTTCAAAACACACTTGGTGTTCAAGCCATTCAGCGGGTTGAGCCCACCTTCCTCGAATCCCAGATAAATGTGCTCTTGGACGATATCACACCGACTGCCATAAAAATTGGTGCACTTGGCGGTTCCGAACAGGTCAAAGCAGTGGTCCGTTCGCTTTCGCGTTATTCTGGTCCCATTGTACTGGATCCCATTACCATCTCGTCGTCTGGAACTCCATTGCTTGACACCGCTGGACTTCAAGCACTTGCCGTAGAATTGGTTCCCAAAACGACACTCATCACTCCAAACTTGGATGAATGGATTGTTCTGAAACCACTGCTTCAGAACCACCCACCATATGTCATGGTTACCGGAGGTGCCAGCAATGGGGAGATCCGAGACAACCTTCACACCCCTGAAGGCACACTGTGTTGGTCGCATCCTGCCATCGACACCAGCAATACACATGGAACGGGATGTAGCCTTTCGAGTGCAATCGCAGTCCAACTTGCACTTGGTCAACCCGTTCCCAAGGCCTGCGAGATGGCCATCGCATTTGTGACTTTGGCGTTGGAACGAAGCAAAGGTCTTCAACTGGGACATGGAAACGGAGGCCTGCTTTACGAGCCTGTACGATGACGCTGGAAAACTTTTTGCTTTTCAACCTCAACCTGTGCCAAGGCATCGTCAAAAGAAGAGGCACGGAGAACCACTGTGGTTTCGTGTGTGATGCACAATGCAGGAGAGGTCAGCAAAGCGTATTGCGGCCACCCCGTTGCTTTGTCAATTAAAACACAATGACACCACTCAATCGCTGTGGGGACGACATCACACCGTTGCCAAAAGTTGCGGGTTCGAAGCACATCCACCCGCAACTCACCTTCATGAGAAAAGGTGAACAAGGCAGCAGGGCCATTATGGGCCAAGACCCGATCAAATTCATCAGAGAAATCGAGCATTACAACCCCTCTTTGTAAATGGCGAAAAGGCAGGCTCCAATCATGAAGCCCAATGAAAGAATACCCGCAATCATAAGTGCGTCCATAGCGATCGATTTCCTCTTTGATTTGGACTGTGATATATCTTAACATGCTCATTTTGGTCACACTGTTTCACAATCTCGCCCATGGCTTTTCAGACAATTACAACGCACTGCTCAAACAGCATGTGGATGTCGATGGGTGTGTGAACTATGTGGCTCTTAAACAGGATCAAAAGCGCTCCAAAATCCCATTGGAGCTTGAGCAAGCAACAGTACCAACAGAAAAGAATGCCCAGTTGGCTTTTTGGATCAATGCCTACAATGCACTGACCCTTGAGATAATTGCTCAAGCCTACCCACTAAAATCCATAATGGATCTCGAGGGCGGAAAAGTCTGGAGCACAAGGCAATTCAACATTGGTGGCCAAATGCGTACCCTCGATGAAATCGAGCATCAGATTTTACGGCCTTTAAACGACTCTCGAATACATGCGGCCATCAACTGTGCATCAAAAGGGTGCCCTCCCCTATGGAATCAGGCCTTTACTGCTGAACAGATTCACACAGAATTAGACCAAGCGATGGTGAGATGGGTTGGCACCAATGCCGTTAAGCTGGACGACGGACAAATCTCTGTGTCCAATATCTTTTTCTGGTTTAAGGGTGACTTTAAAGCACCAAGTGCAACGGTCTATCCGAAATACCCAAAAGAGCACTGGGGAATCCTTCACACCCTTGAACATTATTCTCAACAAGAGCCCGTTTTGGCAGCCATTCAGCGAGGCCTTCCACTCAAAACACTGCCATACGACTGGTCACTCAACGAACACTAGCTCTTGTTTCCGCTGCCACCACGGTTACCTCGATTGCCTCGATTGCGGTTTCTTTTTTGATTTCGGTTTCGGTTGTTACGGTTGCCCTTCCCTGATTCACTTTGAGATTTATTGTTGTATCGGCGACGGCCCGAACGCCCCTTTTGTTCACGGCTTTCAAGTCGACCCTGTTCTTCAGAAAGTTCTGCTGCACGCTGTCGATGCCAAATAAAGAAGCCTCGTAAAAGAGCAGCGACCAAGGCTTCTTTGTCGTCTCGCTCAAGCAATGCTTTTGCAGTAGGCAAGTAGCTGTCAAAGGCACTCATCGTCATGGTTTCATGGATGGCAGACACATACTGCTGTACTCGAAGGTCCAAAAGTTCTTCTGGACTGGGAATAATGCGTTGTTCAAAGTTGATTTTGTGGGTAGTCTCTAAAATCCGACGAGTGTTCATTTCACGAGCACCGACCAATGAAATAGAGATGCCTTTTTTACCAATACGACCCGTTCGCCCGCTGCGGTGTAGATAAACCGCCGGGTCTTCGGGAAGTGAGTAATTGATCACATGAGTCAAGTGAGAAATGTCAATCCCTCTTGAAGCAATATCTGTGGCAACCAGCACTTGAATGCGGCCGCCTCGTACATTGCGCATGACCTTTTCCCGTTTTCGCTGTGGCAGCTCGCCAGAAATTTTTTCGACATCAAGACCTTGTAGGCTGAGAAATGAGGCCACCATGGACACATCTTCGCGGGTGTTACAGAAGATAATCGCAGACTTGGGATTTTCTTGAATAAAAACGCCAAGTAAAGAGCGTACTTTGTGCTGGGATGGACTGGTCTCGTAGATGACATGGGTAAGATTTTCAACTTGGTCAGCGTCGGTAGAAAGCTGAATATCAAGCGCATTCAACTCAAATGCTTGGATCAACTGCTTGACTTGATCACCAAGGGTCGCTGAAAAGAGGTACATTTGTCGGTCGCTCGGTGCAGCAGAAATGACCGAATGGACATCTTCATAAAAGCCCATCGAGAGCATTTCGTCTGCCTCGTCAAGACAGAGCATGGCCAGCTCACTGCAATCAAGAGCTTTTCGGCGGATCAAATCCAAAATGCGGCCTGGAGTACCCACAACGATGTCAATTCCGTCTTTTAAGGCTGTCAGTTGCTCATCAATGGAAGTTCCGCCGTAGGCAAGCAGGAGACGCACATCACAATATGCCCCGAGCTCAGAAAACTCGTTTCCAATTTGAATGGCCAACTCTCGGGTTGGAGCCAACACAAGGGCTTGTGGGCGCACCTTTCCAGGCTGAACCCGTTCAAGAATGGGAATTGCAAATGCTGCGGTCTTTCCAGTACCTGTTTTAGAACGAACAAGTAGGTCTTTACCAAGAAGGGCATGCTCCACCGTGGCAGCCTGCACACGGGTGGCAACTTGAAATCCTTTTTCTTGAATCCCTTGGAGAAGATGGCTCGAAATAGGGAAATGCGCAAAGAGTAAATCGGAAGTGTAATCGTTCAAATTAGCTTTTTCGAGTTGAGAATCGAAGGAGTCTTCCGCATTATCAACGGTGGGTTCAACGGTATTCTCTTGAGGGCCTTCTTTAATCTCGTGCGCCTGTGATTCTTCGCTCACGGTGGCGTCTGTGTCATTATCGGTAGACATGTATGGGTCTTTCCTTTTGGGATGTCATTAGACTGTGATGAATTGAATACAACAAATCGCACCTGCATTTGTCATGTATTCATTGGAACTATTTATACCACTCATTAACCGAATTGGTTATTTTAACCAAGTTATCGACCATAAAGGAGAAGACTTATGAAATATTTATGGATGCTACCCTTGGCTTTCACACTTGGAATTGGGTGTTTCGGAGGAGACAAAGAACAACCAAAAACAGAAGAGAAGCCAGAAGTCACCCAAAATCAAGGCGAAAAAACAGCCAAACAGCCACCGCCTGAAGCCCGAAAACCGGAAGGGTTCAAACCACCTGTCCAGAAAGCGTTTGACAAGGCGAATGCCAAGTTCAAAACAGGAGACAGCATCCAAATTGAATGGAGCAACTCATGGTACCCAGGTAAAGTAGAAGCCGTTCAAGACAAAGGCTATTTAATCAGCTACGACGGTTACAGTGCAGACTGGAATGAAGTCGTGGGAGAAGAAAGAGTTCGCCCAAGTGATGCCGTACCTGCACCTTCAGAGGTGGTCACCGAAGCCGAAGAGGCTGCTGTAGAAGAAGTTACCGATGCCAATGCTGAAGCACCGGCTGAAGCACCAACAGAAAATGTTGAACAGCCTACCGAGGAAACAACATCTGTTGCCGCAAACATTCGTGTTCGTGACCGCACAGAATTAAAGAAAACCAGTGTGCGAGCTGTAAAGCGTAAGGCCGTTTCCATGGGATATGAAGGGGTCCGTAATGTGCGCTACTCCAATGTCAAATGCCGTAAAAAAGGAAATCAAACCACCTGTACGGCCAAAGTCAGCGCCACAGCATATCGTCCCCCACAACCAGCTGCAGATCCTGCAGAAGGTGCAGCGCCTGCAGAAGGTGCAGCGCCTGAAGAAGGAACAGCACCTGCAGAGGGTGCAGCGCCTGAAGAAGGAACAGCGCCTGAAGAAGGAACCGCTCCGGCTGACGCACAAAATGCACCAGCAGGTGCGCCTCCAGGTGCAGTTCGTCAAGGTGGCACACCACCGCCTGAGGACGGCCAATAGTCACAAGCACCTCAAAATGACACATGCGCACGGTTGTGCGCATGTTTTGTTTTTAGACTTATTCGATGTAGCCCAGCTGCTCCAAGAATTCCGTATTGACATCAATCTCTTCACTTGGTTGGGGAGACACACGAAGATGATTGTAGCTTGGAATCGGCAACAACGGATTCTCTAGGATACTGCGTCCTTCTAAGTCAGCAGCTGGATTCACCTTCAGCAAAGCCAAAATACTGGGCAAAATATCAAGCTGATGGATAGATTGTTCTTTCGATGGCGTTCCTTGACGGTATAGGGCAAAGATGCCCATTGAATCGTGAGAGCCTGAATGAGGTTCTTGAAGTGACACATAGGCACTGAGGGGTAAAGCATTGACCGTTAAACGCTGAAGGTCACTTTCTGTCACACGGTCAAGACGCAAAGTCACACCAATGCCATTCGGAATGTGAGGAAGTAATTCTGTGCGGTACAAAGCCTCACCACTTTCTGATACCACAAAATCATTAAGTGCCCCCACCAGATTATCGAGATCCGACTGGCGGGTTCCAAGGGGAAGAGAGAGGACCATCTTCTGCCCAAGTTTGGCCGCATCCAATTTTGGGAACGCCGTCTGAAGCTGTGTAAGTAATTGCTCGGTTTTGGGTTGAAAGCGTTGAGCAGCATCGGCTGCAGTAGCAGCACGGAACCCATGATCAGAGAGTACAAGAATGGCCGTATCAGGACTAACATGTGCCTTCAATTCATGTAGTACAGCGTCTGCTTGAGCGTAGGCTTCTGGAACCGCATTGGCATAAGGAGGACAGGATGATTTACAGTCAAGCCATTTCCAATGGGTATGTCCGAGCGCATCCGTCGCATACAGTGTGATGGCCGCCACATCTGGTCGGTGGGTATGTAACTGCTGTATAAAAACATCCCGATCCATTTGTATTCTAAGAAGTTGCTGAGCCCAAGCGACCAACTCTTCAGAGGGATTCAACCACCGTTGCTGAAGGTACAACTGAACAGAATCGATCAGTGTCGATAGCCGAAATCCAAGGGGGATCCCCGCCACTGCCAGTGCCACTGTACTCCGTGGAGTCATTACATTGCGCCGCCGAAGCCGTTTGGACAATTCGATTTCCTTCACCACAGACAAGTTTTCAGGCCATGTCTCAGGCGTTGAAGCCAACCAAGCCGGCACAACAAAGCCACCAGATTGAAATGGAACTGGCGGCCATGTCACAAGCCACTTGTACAGCCCAACAGACATTCCATTGGCATCTGCAATTTCCCAAAATCGAGCACTTTGGGCGTCCGTGCTCTGGGTACGAAAACCTCTAATTCCATGTTCATCTGGTCTCTTACCTGAGGCGATGGTGGTCCAAAGCAATGGCGAAAAAAGCGGTTCATCGGCCTGCAGAGAACCATAAATGCTGTTCTGTCGCAGCGACATCAAAGTTGGCATATGAAACCGTTCAACCAAATCCCAATGTGCGCCATCTATACCAACCACCAGCAACTGCGCATCCAATGGGCTGGGACTTGGACGAAGGCACAAAAATACATACACAAATAACTGGCCCAATAGCCATCGGTACGGATTTTGAAGGCGAGGCAAATGATCTTTAAGACGCCAGAACAGTGCACACGAAAAGAGACCACAGCCCAAACAAAAAAGACCACCGAAAAATGGCCGATCCAAGAATAACGGATTGACCCAAACAGCCCATGAAAAAGCAATCAATGGAACCAAAGTCCCGCAGCTAAAAATACCAATGAGACCCTTCATCGGATGAGTCCCCCCTCCGAAAATCCATCCCAAAACTGCCAAGACTCAGGATATTGAGAAAGGGTTTGATTTAAAAATTGTTCGGTCCATCTTGTTCCATGTTCAAATGCCTCTGATTTAGTCATGCCTGACAACAAAATGGGGTCTCCAATATGAGCCAAATACAGCGATTTCTTTTGAGGGTCACGAGTGCAGAACATTGGAAACAATGGCACCTTGGCCTTCCAAGCGAACCATATATGGCCAATCGGCAGAGGAAAAGACTGTCCGAGTACCTTGGCCGACACTCTCCGACCAATCTCCTTTCCACCACCAGTGGCATCGCAAGCACTCAAAACAACACCACCCGCTTTAAGAGCACGCAATGCCGGCCTCAAGTAGGCTTTACCATCGTGAAGAGTCGCTGCAATCCCTTGCTCTAAGTGAGAACGCCGTTGAGATGCCCATAGACCAATGTCTGATTTTTGGACCAAGTGAATTTCACCGCCCCCAATTTGGTGGACAGACGGAAAACGAAGACCAAGACAGTGTAAGGGCAGCTGCGCCGGACCCATGTGAGGATGTGCCAAAACAAGACCGCTTTTGAGTAAGGTCGTTTCGATCCTCTCGATGCCCTCCCATCTCAAGTAACGGTGTGCATTCTCAGAACGGACTTTGGGGATCGAAAATGAAATGTACTGATTGGCAAAATGAGCCGAAAATGCACGACGCGCAAGATCATCACAATTGCTTCGATTGGGAAAGGCCAAACGGATATTAGCACTAATTTGGGCGTGCTTCTTAACAAGCAAATGACCAGAAATACGACCAAATGCCCTGATCAATCGAGCTTCGCTTGGAGAAGGAAGTGCCTGAGAAAGAACAGGTCCCCCGCCCCACACCAGCATTCGGTAAAGATCCTTGAATGGGGACTCGCCAATAATCAT
>JAYYJC010000200.1:0-10000 GCA_036146655.1 Myxococcota bacterium
TCGACATAACCAAGTGCTTCAAGTTGTTGTCGGGTGTGCGAGTCAACTTCTGGATTAATGCCTTGAAGGGTAACAGTGTCCATGGCCATGGTCTGGTGAAGCACCTGCTCAAGTTTTAAACTGAGATTTTTATTGTCTGGACCTGAGATTAACTTGGACTGTTCTTTATATGTCCAAGTGCCATTGTTGGTCTGCAAAGCGCTCATTCGATAGGTTGGTTTAAATGTGGGATCAATTTGACGCTGTGCCAAATTGGCTTCTCGATCATAGCAAATACCACGGGCATAGCCACGGTGCTGATTGGTATATATGGCATTCATCATCGACAACCCTTCAGAACCCTTAGAGGCCTTTTGTGCGATGGCTTCAAAGATGGTGGGAAGAATGTCTGAAATCTCAACGAAATCAGTAACTGTTTGCCCTTCTGGAAGTATAGAAGGCCAGTTCATTACCAACGGTACATGCAATTCCGCATCATTCAATCGGCCGCCATGATTGAACCAGACATTGTCTTCACCAAGACTTTCACCATGATCACCCGTCACCACAACAAGTGTATTGTTGTGGTGACCATTGGTTTCGAGCCAGAGAGTCAGTCGGCCTATTTGAGTATCTGTATAGGAAATCTCACCTGCATATTGAGACAAAGGCCAGCGCACATCCGTAATTCCTTCTAGCTCGTCTTCAAGATACGCTGCCACCCCATCAACTTGTTGCATAGAGACTTGGGTTGGGTCATAGGGATCGCCCCCATCATAGTACTGAGTATCCCATGGTGGTGGAGGCTGATAAGGCCCATGTGGATCGAAAAGATGGACCCAAACAAAGAAAGGAGACTGAGTCTCTCTTGCAGATTGAAGCCAATCTAAAGCCTTATCCATTGTGCGCTGTGCACGGCGCTCAAGAACATGATGTGGATCCTGACGGCGCTGTAAACCAGCCCAAATCCGACCCCAAAACGTCTCGGAGAATCCAACAATCCAATCAAAGTGATCGTCATACACATCAAAGCCACGGTTAAAGCCAAGTCCGCCATCCAAGACAGGAGCGGAAACGAAAGCCCCAGTTCGATACCCAAGTTCACTAAATCTTTCAGCCGCCATTTGAGCGCCGTCAGGCAGTGGGCGACCATTTAACAAAAGGCCATGGCTCCATGGCCCTTGGCCACTGAGCAGAGAATAATGGCTGGGACCTGTAACGGCAATCGGGGCATATGCTTTTTCAAATCGAACGCCGGTTTGAGCAAGGGCATCAAAATGAGGCGTGAGAATATCTGACTTCCCATTGCTACCAAAATGGTCAAACCGAGTGGTATCTAGACTGATCAACACCACATTGGGAGCATTGTCTACCGAATCACCCTTCTTAACTTTTGGAGGCCGTTGAGAAGTCATAATGCCTGCCATTACAAAAACCATTAACAACACCACGGCTGACTTTTGTTTGGGACGGTCAGGCCATCGGGTCACAACTGTAAAAACGATCCCACTTGAAATCAAAAGAATGGGAATACCAATGACACTCGGAAAAGCGGATTGAACGAATGGCGGCGGATCTCGAATCAGTTTTTCAGATAAGGATAGGACAGCAAATGCAAAAATCGGGACAAAAAATGCAGTAATCTTCTGTTGTGGCTTTGGCCATTTGTGCACTGGGAAGAGGACAATACTGATGACCGATGCCAAGACACCAAACATTAAAACAATTCCAAGAAGCACCAACTGTTCGAGGATTGAGGTAGACAATCCGTTTTGCGAAATCACCAAACCTGCGTCAAAGATGCTGAAAATGGCGCCACCGACAATGGCATAAGAGAGATTCGGTTTTGTTTGTGTCATAAATTTGAAGCGGATATAAATGTTACAATTAGGGCACACTCATGGATCCGCCTAGCGAGCAGGATTTAATGTGCTCATATTAATAAAGCGATGGTGCTTCATCTACGCCAGGTGTTTTTTAACATCAGAGAGGGTAAATATGCGCAAAGTATTGACAAGTGTTTTAATTTTTGCAATGCTTTCTGCAACTGCAGATGCCAAAGAAATCACAGTTGCACCACTTATTTCCAGCAATTTAAACAGCCAACAAATTGCCAATTTATCAAGAACAATAGCGTCTGAATTGCAGTTCGCTGAGGGTTATACCGGTTCAAATTTGATCGAGAAGCGACCAAATACTTTAAATGGCCGCTGCCTTTCTTCATCAAACTGCTTGGGTTCCATCGCCAAATCATTGGGCGCAGATGCCCTTGTGGCAGGGGCTGCGTCTAAAAGTGGCTCTAAGATTGACTTTTACCTTTCACTTTACGACAACGGACAGCTAATTCGAAATGTCAGCGCTACCGTCACGAACACGCCTGGTGAAATATCGGACAACATGACCGGAATTATCAATGAACTTCTGACAGGACAAAAGAGAGAGGGTACCAAAGCTGCCGCAGTGGCCCCACCCCTTCCGACGGATGAACCCATGTTTGAGGAAGACATCCTTGGTGGATTTTCATTGGACGGTGATCCTGCAGCAGAACAGGCAGCGAAAAGAGCAGCAGCCGCACGAGCAGCAGAGGAAGCACGACGAGCTGAAGAAGTACGACGAGCTCAAGAAGCACGACGAGCTGAAGAAGCACGACGAGCTCAAGAAGCACGGCGAGCTGAAGAAGCACGGCGAGCTGAAGAAGCACGGCGCTCAGCAATGAGGACAAAAAAGCAAGACACTGAAGAGGAAGAGGATGAATTTAACTTTTCCTTTGCTCCGCCCCCTTCGTCAGGGGACTCAAGTCAAAATGACGCCAATGATCCTTACGCATCTCAAAACAATTCTTCCGATCTACCCGCTGACCTTGATTTAGATGAGCGGACACCCGCCTTAAGAAACCGAACCCCCAAGGAAAGAACCGCTCGTATACAAAATCTCAGCAGAGACAGATCCTCAAATACGCAAAAAACAAGCCGTTCAAGTGTCACAAAAAGTGCACCAGATGCTTCGGCGACGATTTCTGGCCGTGTGGGTGCTGCACGGTTCCAAGATCTGAGTTTTGTCACTTATGGCGCAGAGTTTTCTTATTTCGTCCAAGACCAAATCTCTTTGGTCGTTGGCGCTGAAGCACATGCGACCAAGAGAATCATTCCAGAGGACATGCTGACAGAGCTTGAGTCAGCCATTCAGTGGAACACCATTTTACCCATTAATTTGGGTGGACTCTATCACTTTAGTGGTGGAAACATTCAGCCTTATGCTGGTGGTGAACTTGTAATTATTCCAGGTTATGTTCGAGAGGCAAGCGGTGCGGCTGGTGGATTTAGAGTGCGCGGGGGGACCAATCTTGTCATTGCTGATACCTTGGGATTAACGATCAATCTGTCCACTGGATTTTGGAGAGGAAAAGAGTTCGATCAGGTTCAACTTGGTCTTAGTGAGTCTGGATTTGTCCCTCATCTTTCCGCAGGAACCGTATTTTATTTCTGATGCGTTGTTCACGCATCGATCTGAGACTGGGCGTAACGCTCCAACACCGCTTCTGAAAGCTTATACCAATTAATTCCGCCGCAAGTCGCACATACGCCTTCGAACCGCCCCTCTAAATGTGCTTTCCGAAGTTGTTCAGCCTTTGGGCCATGCCACAACTCAACAAATGTAGAGTCTGTCAGATCGCCCAATGCGAGCTCACTCTGTAAATCTGCACAACACATCAACAATACACCGTCATGACGAATCACCGGTGTCATCCAGAGTCCTGGACAGGCGGTTCGATGGGTCTGATGGTGATCGTCACGCTGCCAAGGTCGCTCATTCCACACAGAAACATGAACCGAACGATACGCACCAGCGACTATGCCCTTTTCAATGACATTGGAATGGTAGAGGGCATCTGCCGCTGCTTGACCCACATCTCCACCATCTACACTGAGCCTTTTAAACATTATTTCGTCGTGCCACATCCCGCCTTGACAGCCGAGGAGATCTGCCCAGTAGTTGAGAAAATCAATGGTTTGGTGTGCGTTGGCCTCTTGAACCACAAATTGAAGTTGGATGTTAAGCTTGGCTGAGGTTCCCAGTTGTTTGCGGCGGCGGATTAGATAGCGAATATTGGTAAGCGCCCGTTGATAATGCGGCCCACCTTTCACCACATGGTAAACTTCTTCTGTACAGGCATCAAGTGTAAATACAAGCAATAGCGGAACTGAACTCTCAACGCTAATGGCACAAAGTGCGTCAAGAGCGGAACGATCAAACCGAATGGCATTTGTATCAATGCGTAGATAATTGACTTGTGAGCCAATGTTTCGAACAGCAATTTCTACCAATTCAGGCAATTGAGGATGCAAGGAAGGGTCACCCAACCATTGAAAGATAATGTGGTCGAATTCAATGTGATGGCGATGAAAGTCTTCGGTAATCTGTCGCCATGTATCAACCTTTAAATACCCTTTACTAATTCCATGGATTTGGGGCCATTGTTTGGCATGTGGAGTGCACATCTGGCAACGCAGATTACAGTGGTCTGTTGGTTCAATTTGTAAAACCCCATAGCCGCGCAGTGAAATATTGGCCTCCCAGATATATACAATTTAACCTAACTTAGTTGACTGCTCGATAAGAGGCTTGAATTTAGGGCCACCATCGATTATGATGTTTGGGTTCAAGAAGACGAGAGACGATATGCTTGCGTGGTTCATCATGCTCCTGAGTTGCCGAAACCCATGTCAAAAGCTTTGTTTGGATATCAGAGATTTTGCACAAGAAGAATGTGGAATTACCGTACCTGAAGAGCAAGTAAAATCCTGTTTGAAAGAGCAACGGCAAGTGGAGCGAGACAAAGCAGAAAGTTGCATGATTGCAGCCCCCTCTCTTCAAGAAGAATGGGAATGTGACGATGTCGAAGTTTACTTTGACTCCCAGTCATCGTCTAACAACACAGATACAGGCAACTAGGCCAAAAAATGGCCTTTCACGCTCGGCCCTTCTCTCGGTACTACCTCATTGACAAGCTTGCTGTCGGTGGGATGGCCGAGGTATATAAAGCCAAGCTCTTCAGCAATCACGGCTTTGAGATGCTGCTGGTCCTCAAAAAGATTTTACCGCACTTGTCCGCAAATGAAGAGTTTGTTCAAATGTTTGTAGATGAAGCTAAGATCACGGTTGAATTAAGGCATCAAAATATTGTCCAAGTCTTCGATTTTGGATGCTACGACGAAAACTATTTTATCGCAATGGAATGCGTTGATGGCAAAGACCTTAAAACATTGCTGAAAGAATTGGCAAAACAAGGCGAATTTATACCTGTTGAATTGGTCGTCTACATTGTGCACGAAATCTGTAAGGGTTTGGACTATGCTCATAAAAAAACAGACGCATCCGGCAAAGCACTGGGATTGGTACACCGTGATGTGACACCAGCAAACATTTTAATTTCCTATACTGGTGAGGTCAAAATCGCAGACTTCGGAATAGCGAAAGCCCGAACATCAGTCTACAACACCAAAGATGGTGTTCTAAAAGGAAAATACGAATACATGAGTCCTGAGCAAGCTGCAGGAGAAACCGTAGATTTTCGGTCTGATGTCTTCGAAGTCGGTATTTTACTGCATGAGATGCTAACCGGAAGACGATTATTCCATACGGACTCAGACACCAAAACGCTCGAACTTATCAAATCAGGCATTTATCCAGAGCCGATTGAACGACACCCTCGAGTCACGCCACGTCTTAATCAAATCACCATGCGAGCATTGCAAAAGAATGCAGCAACCCGTTTTGCGGACGCCAAAGCCATGCAAAGTGCATTGGCTGAGTGCATCGCTCCCAATACACCGTCTGCATTGGCAGATCAGTTGGCAAAGTATTTGCAGTCTACATTTTCGAGCAATATCGAAATTGAGCGCAATCGCACCCGACAAGGGACTGAAGCAGCCATTCAGCTCTGGAAGACAGAACAGCCATTAGAACTGGATGATTTCATACTCGATGAACCAATCAATGTGCCTAGAAAAAAATTAAAGACTGTAGCCATAGCAAGTCTTGCAGCACTTGGTGGCGTGTGGCTGGGTCATTTCGTCAGCAATACTGTACCAGAGCCCATTAGAGACGAAGTTCTCGTGGTTTCCCCTCGCAGCTTATTAGTGACAGTAGAACCCGAACACGCACAAGTCCAAATTAACGGCAAAATAATTGAATCACCCACAATACAATTGAACGAAACAGAACTTCAAGACAGTCTAACCATAGACATTACGGCTGCAGGATATGAAAAATGGAGCCAAACCTTACGGATAGGACCTGGCGAACAGCATGAACTTTACATACAACTGAAAGAGCTCAGTGCGATCAAGTTTGTTCAAGAACCCACAGATAATCAAGATCCGTAAGACACAATCGGGATCGTTTGCGCCTCATTTTGACCGTTTTACAGTGTCATTTGGGTGATCAACATGACAAGGGCTGGGTTTTCGAATAGGTTGGATGAACTTTTGGATAGGATATGCTCCCTTTATTGATTGGAATTGTCATGGCCAACAGCGATTGGGGTCCACACATCAACGCAACAGAAGAGTGGACCGAATCCTTTATCTCTGATCAAGATGGTCAATGCAATACGCAGCGCTTGTATCAAGGAGTCAAACTTCCAGAAAGAGAAGACATCTACATCATGAGAAGACCTGACCGAACTTATGGCACGCAAAATATGATTGATGTACTTACAAGCGTTGCAGAAGAAGTGGCATGGTTGATACCAGAGGCAGATCCGCTTGTGATTGGGGACATATCAAAGAAAAAAGGGGGACCACTCCCCGGCCACCTGTCACATCGAGGGGGATTGGATGTCGACATTGGTTTATTTTTCGACAATGGTCAGCAACCCACTATGGGTTTTATGGACATTTCACCCAGTCGACTCGATAAAGAAACCATGTGGGTTTTGATACGAGCACTTCTTGATACAGGAGAAGTAGAGCGTATCCTTCTTGACAAAAGCTTAATCAAGGTCATGAGGCAATATGTAATTGACAGTGGTGAATTGACCCGAGATGAAAGCATTAAGATCTTTCCTTACGTTACTGGAAAGAGAGCTTTTTTGTATGACAATGTGGTTCATCATCATGCAGGCCACAAGCACCACATCCATGTTCGGATCCGCTGTCACTGAATTATTTGATCCTCTAAAATAAACAAACCTATTCAATAATATGGATTGAATAGGTTATTTTTATTTTTGAACAGGGTTTTGAATAGGTTTCTGTAAAATTATGCAATGGTGGGGGAGATCAATACTTTACTTCAAAATAACTGATACCAAAACCATTAATATATCTAAAATATTGATATAAAACATCAAAATTCCAAAGAGCAAGTTGTATCCTAATTTTCAAAAGTGTCAGATATTTTTCAAAAAAAAATTGAAATCCTATTCAAAATGATGTAGAAGTATATATATTGAACAGGTATTGAACAGATAATACAGTTCAATGGACACCCCCTCACAAATGCTGGAGCATATTATGGGTATTCAGTTAAGCATCGAAGAAGAACAAAACATCGCCCGTCAAATACACACGGCCGAAGACTTGGCTTGGGAAGCAATTGAGGCAATCCCACAAACTTTAGACATACTGTATGAAGTTCCATCACGCCCTGAGCGCACTAGGGCTGGAGCTCTTGACCGTTTAGACAGAGCCATAAACTACGCACAAGACCTAGTTGACAGTAACCCTGAATACCGTGGTTATGTTTACCAAGCGATCGACGCCATGAAAAGCACAGAAGATCTTCGCTGGCGATTAGCCATGTCAGCTGATCATGTAGCGCATGGGGAAGCCCGCAAACTCGTTTGCTCCTTGATGAGCGAGGAAGACCTTATACAAGAAGGGTATATTGGCTTGTTGCGCGCAGCTAAAAGATTTGACCCTGACCGTGGCATTCGATTTTCAACCTATGCACGCTGGTGGGTTCGAGCCCAGATGACCAGAGCCATTGAGACGACAGGCCGTATGGTTCGATTACCAGGTGGTGCAGTTGAGCAAATCCGGAATCTCCGCAGAGCAGCAGAAAAGCTCAAAAGTGAGGGTGAAGAACCTACACTTGAGGCTGTCGCCAGTGAAGTGGGAATAGAAACCAAGAGAGCCAACATGTTGTTATCACAAAATGGTGTTGTTTCTATTGATGCACCTGACGACGACGGTCTTAGCATGGGTGATCGGTTAAAAAACGACGGCATGATGCCTGAAGAAGACGCTTTCCGAATTGAAGCGCTGCACATGCTTCAAGATCATTTCGATGATATGCTCGACGAGCGCGAAAAGTACATTTTGGTCAATCATTACGGCCTGAATGGCGAAGATCCGCGTACCATGGCGGACATTGGTAAGTCGATCAACCTCTCACGTGAACGCGTGCGCCAAATTGAAGTGGGCGCACTAATGCGTCTTCGAACTATATTTTAATATCTTACTCAACGGGCTCATTCTTTGGGTCAGTTGATGTTTGTGTGGTCCTAGGGGCGAGCCGAAATTTTGATGACGGCTCGCCTCTTTTTATTTCACCAGCTTTTGAAGTTCTGCTTCGAACATTTTTCGGCTGTTGTTGGCTGATATGGCGACCCAGGGCGCCACATGAACAACGCCGACCACCGTGTATGTCCAAATCAAGGCCTTATTTCGACGGTCTTGCCATAATAGATAAGTCGATGCTGCGTCGGTATAACCACATCTTTCAAAGGTTTGTAGCAGATTCTCTCCATCTTTATTGAGATTGAATTTTTCTCCGTTAATGATGACGATGCTACGCTCTACAAAAACCTGTTCAAACTCACAGTCAATTTGAACAGGTTTTTCTTCCTCCACAATTTCTTCTTCAATGGGCGGCTCAAGCAATTGGAGATTATTGACAGACATGCTTTTGTAGGCCACAACCACATGACCTTGGGATTCCTGTGTGCAATTCTTTTCAACGGCTGCTGAACCACCAATTCGTTCTCCACCTAGACCAGCTTCAAGTTCCACACAGTCTTGTTCGATGACCTCCGCCATTAGTATCGCTGTTACCACAAAAGCTTCGCTGGCATCAGATTGCTTGAGTGCATTTGAACAGTTTTGATTGGGTTGGAGAGCGAGTTCAGCCACTTCGGACACATAAGGGGCGACAAAACTGTGTTCTAAGGTTCGATTGGCACCACTGTTGATTTTAAGGATCCCTGGAATCGGAAGCGAAAGGCCTGCTTTTAAGATTCTCACAACCTCAACCCCTTCATAGGTACCCTCTCTTGGCTGAAGTGTGAAACAGTCATCTCCAAAGATAAGTGGGCTTTGTTGTTCAGGACGGTAAATGTCCCCCACCGTCATCGTGGTTCCTCGCAACGGATTGAGAGTCCAACCTGCCTCTAAGAGCTTTTTCGAAAATGCATCTACATCAGGTTTGGCTTCAGCTGTTGCCCAAAATAAAGTCATCACTGCTAGAAATATGTGCATCCTTACCTCCGAACCACAATGTCGCAAATAGAATACCTGCTTAAAGGCGCACCTACAATCTTAAGACGGTAATGACAGTGCAATCTATTCAATAAAATTCACAATGCTCATATTCGTAAATGTAATTAACGCTTTCGAACCAAACGCAATCCAATAAATCCACTCCGGACCGAAGGATCATCTCTCATTCTCCGTGAAGAACGTGCAAACTTGGCCTCCATACTCCAGCCACCTCCACGGCAGCCCCTGACCATTCCGCCCTCGGGCCCCACAGGATTGGTGGCTTCAGTGCTTGGATACTGCCCATAATAATCCCAGACCCATTCGAAAACATTGCCGCTCATGTCGTAGAGACCAAAAGCGTTGGCCTTCTTTTGAGCCACAGGATGCAACTCGTCGTTGGAATTGCTTTTGACCCAACCCAAGTCTTCAATCTCGGGGCCGCCCGAATAAAGATCTTCTTTGCCACCTCGAGCAAGGTACTCCCATTCGGCCTCGGTGGGCAGTCGCCAGCCCGTACAAGTCTCTATGTCCCAAAC
>JAYYJC010000201.1:0-13929 GCA_036146655.1 Myxococcota bacterium
AATATCAGCGCGTTCAAACTTATAGCAGGGGGTTAGGCCTTTCAGCTTGCTGAGCTTGTTGGCGAATAAGATCGCTTCCTCCCAATTGACATTTTCTACGGGGCATTGTGGGCCACATTCCGTAAACCGGCTTGGATTTGAACCAATGACGGTCTGATACAGCCCTTGGGTGACCTCAGTGGTCATGACTTCGAGCTTGTGTGAGATGGTGACTTTGTGACGGGGCTTTTCAAAAGGCACACAGAGCTCGTCCCCTGGGAGACAGCCCATCATCACCGTACCCGGCGGTACCGTTGCCGTTTGAAAACCAAGCGGGTCATTCGCCTGTGATGTGAGACCAAATGTCAGAAGAACCAATACACCAACGCTCATGTGCTGCCCTTATGTGGTTTTCAATAGTATACCTGATCTGATTTTTTTTGGATCAGGGACAACAATGTGGCCAACTTAAAACCTGTACCAACTTTGAGCAGCACCTTCTACTCCGGATACTGCGCCTGTAGGCTCACGCTCTGGATTGCGGCATGATCCCCCATGGGAATGATCTTCGCCAACTGCACTTGAGATGCCCCAATGCTCATCACCACCAGTTGATGCGCTGGCAAGAGCATACCGGGTGTCACCACCACTTCTTCGCCACTGGCAAAACCCAAGACGGCTCGGGGCGGCTGGGCACCAGCCATTGTGCCCACCAAACGAACCGGCCAACCATTGTTGCCATTGAGTGGATTGACAGTGGCACCACCATCCGCCGACTCTAACTCTTGGGTGACAACCGTATAGGCAGGCAATGTTTGGCCATTGGCCATTCCCCCCATCAGCATGTTTGGCGTAATGACTGTTTCAGAAGGCACATTGGTGGCGTCAATGGTCACAACATTGCCATCGCTGGTGCTGGTGGTCTCTGTAGTGGTCAAAGTCGATGGCTCAACTGCTTCAGCCTCTGCGGTCAGATCGATGACTTCTTGGGGATCCCGAAACTCATCGCTCACAGAGGCATCGGTTTCTGTCATCTCACTCGGCACCTCAACGGCCTCACCCATGCGCTGGGTCGAGGGGTTCATCGCCACCGATGCGAAGGGTTTCCCAGGGGTAGGCATGTTCTCACAGGCAAAGAATAACAACATCCAGCTCATAGCAGGCTCCCAAACAAAACAGATGTGATAGTATAACGCCAAATGCCAAGCATGCGCACATTGGAGGCGGTAGATGGCCCTATCATGCGAGATCTCTGAAGACTGCCAAAACTGCACATGGCGCAATCACAGTGCGGCAAATGAAGAAAATGAACACCGGGATCAGTCCCAACGCACCCTTGGTCGAACCGTGGACCGCTACTTTGCCGCCCCAAACCGTACCCACTACCGCCATCGCATCCAGCTTCAGCCAGATGCCAACGGAACGTTGGGTTACCATCGGCCCCGCACGCACATACATACCCCAATCGCCAAATGCACCATCGCCCATAAACGGATCAACCAAGGTGTCCAAGCATTGGGTCCTGCGCCCAAAGGTCTCCACCGGGTAGAGTTTCGTACAAATGGCGCTGAACTCCAACTCCATGTCCAAAGTAAGCGGCAAGATCAACATTTTAAAAAGGCACTTATTGAATGGGCAAAGGAAGCCTGTGACAGCCTCGCTCTGAATGGACAAGTGCTCTCCGGCTTAAAAAGGCTACCAATGACGCTGGGTGGCGTGACACACCAACTTCGACCAGAAAGTTTTTTTCAGGTCAACTTACCCCTAAACGAAGTGCTCATTTCTGAAGTCCTTCGACATGTTCAAGCGGCTGGACCGACCCATGTCCTTGATCTATTTTCAGGAGTCGGAAACTTTGCTTTTCCAATCGCCAAACTCGGTCTCCCAGTCACAGCCATCGAATCGGCGAACTCGTCTTTCTTTGATGCCCGAGACAGTCAAAAACGAACAGGACTGTCAGTCACATTAAGGCACCAAGATCTGCGAAAATATGAAGCGGGTTCTGTCTTTGCCGATGTGGTCATTCTTGATCCCCCCAGAGCAGGGGCGACTGGGCTCCTACCCAAACTGCTGCTCACTCGCCCCAAGCGGATCCTCTATGTGGCTTGTCATGCCCCGAGTCTCGCTCGGGACATGCGCGCATTAGACGGAAAATACAAGCTTACTGAACTCTCGTTGTTTGAGTTTTTTCCATGGACCCCCCATGTGGAGACTCTGGCTGTTTTTGACCGTCACTAAAGATGCACATCTGCGCTAAATCCCATGTGTGTGGGAAAAGTGACACTGGAGAAGCCTATATATCAGTGCTGAAACAACCGGCCTCTTCCATGTCGATCCACACCGTTCCAGTACCTGTATAGGTGTTCACAAAGCCCTCACCCGTTCCTGCCGTTGCCAATAGACCCTTGGTTGCTTTTTCGGTCGTAAACTCAATGTTCCCCCAAAAGGCCATCACATACGGACCATCCACAGAAAGGGTTTCGTTATCGAGTTCAACAACCATAATTTTCTCTTTTGGTACCGGACTCTCGATCAAAATAACACCAGTACCCTTCACCCGAGGCATCACAACCCCTTCGCCACTGTTTAAAGCCGCTGAGAAAGAATTAATTTGACCATCAACTTCTAAATTACCGTCACATGCGCGCCAAAGTCCCTGATCACAGATAAAAGTACCATTTTGAAGGTGAATTAAGAAAATATGCTTCCGTGTTGGCTCAAGAAAAACATCTCCTGAACCCGTAACCCGAGGTTTGAGCATGCTTTCCCCACTTGCTATTGAAGTCGCTGCACGCTTGAAAAAACCCCCAATGCCTCCAGCACCTGCGGGTGTATCAAGCGACATTTCAAGATTGCCTTTCATGAAATGCATCGCACCAGGCTCAAACAAAACAGAACTTCCATTTAAGGAAATTTGAACCGTCTGCTTCGGATAAACTGGATAGACAGCCGCAAATCCTTTTGGAGTCACCGCCGCGGTCATGGCTTCTTTCATGTCTACTCCGGACGAAATGATGCGAGATGAGTCAAAACTGCCAGACGGGTTTAAATCCACGATCTCTGGATATGCGAGGATACGCCACACAGCAGAGGCCCCTTCTATCATTTGTATTTCCTTCCAACTGTCAAACTTGAACATTGCTTTTCTCCTTCGTTACCAGTAAGCCACACCATGATACTGAATTCATCCATCAAAAGGTTTTTTTATTTGGAGAACAGGTTTGAAGGCATTCGCTGCATTTGGGTACACCATGCACATGCATGTCAAATGCAACAAAAGGGATTATTGCCAAAGCGACTTAAAACAATGAGAGCTGTTCAACTTCTCCAGGCCGACGAAATGGACTGGGATTATCCAATTCTGGCATGGGCTGAAAACCCAACTTGGTTGTCCAAAGACGAAAGAGGCGATCCGACATCTGCCACCGTATTCCCTGCCCTTTGGATCGTTGACCGAAGGCCGTATTGTTAAGTTTGTCATTGCGCATTTCTTTAAGGCCATTGATGATTTTATTCGCCCTTAACGGCAATGCATGATGAAGGCGGGCTTGAAAAACATCAGCGACCGTTCCTGGGAGTCGCAGTAACTGCATCATGGCATACTGTGCACCAGCTGCTTTGGCTTGCTGAAGGAGATTGGGAATGTCGCTGTCCGTTAATCCAGGAATTAAAGGGGCGATGGAGATCCCAACTGGAATGCCTGCTTTGGATAGTTTTTCAATGGTCCGAAATCGATGATGTGGACGAACGGTTCCAGGTTCTAGGGCCTGACAAATATCTGGATCTAAAATAGGGATGGACACCAAGATGCGAATGGCTTGTGCAGCCGCCAGTTTCTGAAGGATGGGAATGTCTCGAACAATAAGAGGCGACCGAGTAAACATAGATACGGGCTGTTGAAATTCTGCGCACACTTCAAGGCATGCCTGAACAATTTTATACTGCCCTTCAAGGGGCTGGTAAGGGTCAGTAATGCCCGAAATATTCAGACGCTCACCTGTCCAACTCGATTTCATAAAATGCGCTCTGAGGAGTTCTGGGGCAGCGGTCTTAACCAGTATTCGGGTCTCGAAATCACTCCCTGAGCCAAAACCGAGGTACTCGTGGGTGCGTCTGGCATAACAATAGCTGCAGGCGTGGGTGCACCCACGGTACGGATTAAGACTGTATCGGAAGGGAATATCTGGACTGTTGTTCTCGGTAATGATGGTCTTGCTGTTGTCAACAGACACCATGACTCGGCTGTCTTCGGGTGGTTGATCCCATTCTATGTCAAGCCCCGTAAACGGATTTACGGGGTTCCAAGTGGGGCGCTTCTTCATTCAAAGTGATCCATAGGGCTAGCCTGTAAGAGTATGGATGTATCCGGCACATGGCCGGTGTCAATCCAATGTTGGGCGCCATTAAAGTCCATCGAGACCGGCATGCGATGGTGAAAGGGGGAAACGGTTGAGTCAGCAGGTTGCGTTAACATGACCAATGACGCCACTTCTTCATCGTCTTTTGCCCACAATCCCCCAATCCAAAAAGGGGTGTCAGCCGTAAACCGAGCAAAAGCAGACACCCCACTCAATGTGTTTCGCTCAATAAAGGCTTGAACTGGAATAAGAAGGGGCTGCCAGGATTTCCAAAAAGGACTTCGTCGCCGCTCAACCTTAGCATGTCTCAGCCACTTTTTTCGGCCTTGGATCACAGTTGGAAAACCCCAACGGATACGCCCTCCGTGCCACTCGCCCTGAGCATGAACCAAGCTGAGCACTTGGTGTTTTGCACTGATTGCGCCACCCAATGGTTGAACGCTATTTTTAAATCGCACATTCAGCTTGTCACTGAAGGCATGTGATTCAACAATCGCAATGCACATCTAGACCTCTCAGAAGCCAATCAAAACCATGGCACTGCTTAAAACTAACAGTTTAACGGTTGACGAGAAATGACAAAACCGCACTGAAGATATGCCTTCCGCACATCAAATGTATCACGATCAAGCTGCTCACAGGACCATCACATGTCATGCTATACTCAAGACTTCTCACACGGATAAAGACATGATTTGGTTATTTACAATGGCCTGCATTGAGCAGGAAAAGCAACCAGAAAATACAACTGATACAGGCACAAGCTCGAACCAGACCTTTTCGGTGCGGACAGAACTTTCAGACCCCATTTACAGCGCCACCAAGGTGGATGGCGTCGGATTAATTTATGCGACTGAGTTTGGACTCTTTCAGCTGGAAGATGACAGCGAAACTCCAGCCCCCCTCGACACCAGCGGTTTGCCAGTGGGCGACATCGTTTTTGTCGAGGCCATCAATGACACCCATCTGCTGACCTATGTCTATGGCCAAGGACTCTTTTCGAGTCCCTTGGGCGGAAATCTCAGCTGGAGCCTTTCGGAGACCGGCCTATCCTCTCCTCTTTTGGCCACCCTTAACCCGGATTCCAAGCCCTATCCCATGGCCCTTGCCGAAGACAGCAGTGGTCAAGCTTGGCTTGCGGCAGCCGGTGGGATGTTCACCACAGCAGACCCCACCACGGGCTGGACAGCGGTCGACCTGTCGACCAGCGGCTCACTTAACCCGCTCTTTTCTGACATCGCCTCAAACGGTGACAGCATCGCAGCGGTTTCGCTGCTGCCACTCTCCATTCTACCCAGCCAGTACAGCGGACTGCTCAGCGGGCGGGTTTTCTTCAAAAGCACTGGCCAAACGGACTGGGAAGAACTCAGTATGGGACTCGAGTCGAATTACACAGCGGCCGTCGCTCTTTCTGACACAGATGACCTCTATGTCGGGACGCTTGACCAAGGAGTCTGGCACTACGACAATGACTCGTGGTCACAGATTGATGGTGGACCAAGCGATGTCATCGCCTTAGAGTGGGATGCAGGTGGGCTCTCTGTTGGCTCAGCCAGCAGAGGCGTTTGGCGATACCAAAACGCACGCTGGTCTCAGGTGGGAGAAGAACCTGTTACAGGTCTTTCAAATGGCGCTGCCACTGGCGCTTCAGGAACGGTTTGGCACCTTGAAGAAGGGGAAGGCACAATACCAGAAACCCCACAGGGCTCGGTGTACATTGCGCTGTCCTTTCACACAAATTTTTACCATTCTTATCGAGGTGACAGTGTAGATGACGAGGGTTTTGGAGTCGATATCGATGTCATTCGAAACACCCTCGACTGGCTGGATGCCCACCCCTATGTGCGCGGCAACTGGGACATGGACAACGCATTCACCACAGACGACTGGATGGTCGAACATGCACCCGACATCATCTCTCGTATTTCCGAACGGGTCGCCAATGGTCAAGATGAAGTTCGACTTATGTCTTGGAACAATGGCGCCATGGCGTCGTCCACCGAAGCGGAATTCGCAGAATCCATCAGTCGAGCCTTTGAGAGCAATCAAAACACATTTGGATCAGTGGTCAATGGTGTCCAGCCCCAAGAATGCATGTTCTCTCCGGACCATTTGCAGTGGTACCCAGACAACGGTGTGGAATGGATTACCCTCTTCTATGCCGCCAATGGATTCACGGCTCTGCGCTCGGACATCACCCTCGACGGAATCGCCCAGCACAATCCAGTCACCCTGACCGATCCCCTCACCGATGCCAGCATGACCTTGGTTCCCGTTTACCATCATGCCGATGTGCTTGACCATGGTGGTCTGTCAGGATGGGCAAAGCAGCTTTCTCAACGCTCATCCGAAGATCAACTCTTGGTGGTTCACTTTGACGCCGATGCCGAAAGCTGGGAGTCGTTTGCATTGGAGTTGGATTCTGCGGATGCACTTGACTTTGTCGAATGGACAAATATTTCGACATATCTTGATACACACGATCCAGTTGAAACCGTTGAAATTTTAGGGGATGTCGCAGATGGTACCGGAGACGGCTTCCAATCTTGGGCTGAAAAGGACTTTAATCATCGGCAGTTCACGGAGGTTTTGAAGGCCCGACAAAGCGCCACATTAGCGTCCTTTTTAAGCCGAGAAAATGCCAATGTACAAGCCTTGCTTGACGAAGCCATGACCCCTCGACTCAAAGCACTCTCAACCACCAACTATGGCCTTGCGGCTCCATTTTTACACGAAGACCGAGTCGCCTCTGCGACTGCACAAGCTGAAGAGGCTCGCACCTTGGCCGAACAGGCTTTGTCAACTGCACTCGAAAATTGGCCAGTCGATGCGGGCAGCATTCAAGTCGTCAATCCGCGCCCCAGCAGTGGAATGACACTACTGGAGTTTGACATCATCCTCCCCCCAGAGACATGGACAGCAGACCGTGTACTGACCATTGTCGATGAGACAGACCAATTAATCCCGCTCGAATGGAGTCTCCAGAACTCGACCAGCAGTTTCGACAGCCTCAGAGTTCAGCTGGTGGCCAATGTGGCGCCTGAGTCGATCAGCACTTGGCGCTGGCTGTACAGAGATGGAAATGCTCAGTCCACCACACAGCCGCCTACCCCAACACTTCGTTCACTCCGCCCTCCTTTATTGGGGTGCGACGCCATTGAAACAGAAGGCACACTGACGGAAACCATCACGACAAGCAAAGGAATCCACAGCAGCACAATTGAGCGTTGGTCACTCAGCACCTGCGGAAGCGACGGCAATGTATTCAGAGAACTCGAGCACTGGAATGGCCTAGATGGCACCATACTGAGAATTAATGCCACTGTTCCCAATGTACCTGAGCTCGACAAACTCGAAACCGTCGCACTTAGCCCGTTGGGCTGCACCAACGGAATCGAACAGTTGATCTGGCAAAGCTATGCCGGCCATGTACGCACTCGACCCGCCCGAAGCCGTGTGGAAACATGGAATGGTCAGTCTGCAGATGGCTGGGTAGGGATGCGTTGTGGAGATGGCATTGAGACCTATGTCGCCCACCGAAGCCTTGAACGCAGCTCGATGGCGTTCGCCCCCATTCGAAACATGGGCACAGACTCATTTATGGCACCCTTGGGAACCATATGGGGAGATGGGCCATGGCATTTTGGGCGGCAAACGGGTGGCCATGGCATAGGTGAGATCACCACCTCTACCGTTGGTTCTCAATTCCGCCCTGCAGCCCCAGACTGGTCAGGACAGTCGGTGAGCTATACCCTTTTGTTGACTGATGGTTCGGACATCGATGTGCTTGATCTTTTTGCCCACCCGCCTCTGATTCGAGTGGGAGAATCATTGACGCAAGCATCGAAATAATGGGGATAATTTCCTGTTCAAAAACCGTAATATTCGCCATCTTTTTCAATACAATCAGATTCAGCCGCCGAACCATTCCACAGTGAACCATCATACAAAAGTGTGACAGCGTACGCAAAGTCTCCCCCCGCACGGAGTTCGCATTCACCGACGGCGTTATGGGTAGGACAGCCCGGATTGTCAATGAAACTGGCGGAAACCATGTACTGGGATTCGATTAATTCACAGCTTGCAATCGACGCCTGTTCGTCCCATCCTTCGGTGGTGTAATGATCGTAGCACACTCCCAATGGTGGAACATTGCATCCGTAAACGGCTTGAACAGTAGCCGACCAGTCCCCAGTATCATGCCAATGGTCGCTGGTATCGTAGGGTTGATTGAAATAATTGGACGAGGTTGAACCTTTACGGTTGAGTGTGGGTGTGCACCCAAGTAAAAAAATACACAACAGGACCGTGCGAATCTGCTTATGGGGTCGGTGTGGTGAACCGTAAAACAAGGTTGGGGCGGGACAGTATTTTTTGATTGTATCGAGTGTAAGCATAATGACTCCATAAGTAAATAGCTAAGTTAGGGGTAAGGTGAAATAGACACCTTTTTGATTGAGTTTATTTTGACCGCCGCAGCTGCCAGTTCATACCAGTTGTCACATACGCTCGCCATCGACCATCTGGATCGGGTACATACCCAACATGTAACGGAAGAAAAGCATCGCCCAACGCAATGTTCCAACCCGCTGCGACAATCATGTTGAGTCTGGGAATAGGTTCAGGCTCGAACGATTCAATGGTCACAACCGGTCCAACACCGAATTGAATCGAGTCAAACATTTGGTAGCCTACGACAAGGTGACCACTGGGTAGAACTTCGCTTTGATTCATTCCACCCAGGGAAATGTTTCCGGCAACAACAACATCGATGTTGGCACCGGTATCGATGAAAGCCATGTGATCCCAACCAAGTATCATGAGGTGATTTGTAAAGAGGCGTTCGTCTTCGACATATCCATAGCCCATTCGAAATCCTGAGAAGATTTCTGTGGCAGGTGGTTCTGCAAATCCATTTGTCATAAAAATCGTAAACAGCAACATAGACACCTCCTACCAGTTGACGCCGGTTGTTAGGTATGATCTCCAGTGGTTGTCGATATCAGGAACATAAGAAACATGAAATGGGATATTTATGTCACCCACTTTGGGTGTCCATCCGGCTGCAACAACCATGTGGCACCAATTGTCAGTTGGTGCAATGTTCATACCAGATGCCACTTGAAAACGACCGTTGAATTCAAAGCCGGCAAGAAGGTTTCCAGTTGGGATGAAAAGAGATTGGTTGATTCCAGTGACAGCGATATTTTCAACGAACAATACATTAATATTACCGCCACTGTATAGGGTTTGATTCAGTTCATAGCCAAGAAGATACATCCAATTTGACTTGATCAATTCGTGGTCTTCCGGTGCGTTGACATAACCGTAGCCCATTCGGAATCCGTGGCGACTTTGACCCTGAACACGTGTTTTGTCTTTGGATAAGTCGACACGGCTGGCACTTTTGTGTGGCGTTGAGTCTGTCAATGTTTGTGACGAAGAAACCAATTCCAGTGTTCCGTTGTCAGCGAATGCGGGACTTGAAAAGAGGGATAGTAAAGCAGTGATTGACATGTGAAACTCCTTGAGGTGTGCAGCAATGAAATGTGCTGACAACAACAGTCTAGGGTGCAAATGACAAAAGTACAAATACGGGGGGTGTCCGATTGGACACCAACGATCATTACTTGAAAAGATAAAGAAAATGATTTTTTTAAAAACCTTGGAAATGATTGGAATTTGAGGTAAATAAGTTGTCTCTTGACATATTTTTTACAAATTAGCAAAATTGGTGACCAATCGGTCACTTTTGTCTGTTATCATTGTCTCAACCACTGTGGACCGAGATTGGAAATACATCTGTTTTTTCCCTCAATACTTAAGGAAAGTGCACAATGAGTCAGGTTACGAAAGAATCCATTCTTCAATCCGCATCCAAGCTATTTGGCAATCGAACCCCAAGTGCGGTTTCCCTTCGGGAAATTGCCAAAGAGGCCAATGTTAGCAAATCTCTCATTTTAAAATACTGGGGGTCAAGAACCGGCTTTGTCATCGCTGTTTTGGAACATGAACGGTATAAAATACGGGATGTCTGGGAGGGAGTAGACAGAGACACCTCGGTGCAAGAGATATGCATTCGGCTCCTCACAGCATTTCAGGCCAATCCCCGCTACTTTAATCTAATTACCCGTGTTGCTCTTGAGGACATTGATCCTGAAATTGAAAAATGGCTATCTGAGCGGATGGTTTACAGTCAGATTCATGAGGTTGTTGAACGGTTGGAGCAAGCATCAATTGGCAACGAGACCGTGAAAAGATGGTCACCCGAGGCACTTAGTGTTTTCGCCATGATTTGTTCGTTCGCCTTACCGGTTCTGGGACCTAAAATTATGAATTGGTATAATTTTCCCGAAAAAAATAGACGACGAATCGAACAAGAAGTCATGATGTTGTGCATCACCGCAATGATGAGCCATATCGAAGAGTAATCGGAAAAGCATCGTCTTTGTCATCGATGCATCCTTGGCCGCTGTTGTATTAAAAGTCCCGACCCAGAGCGCTACTCAAATCAACGCAGATCTTAGGGAATTCCAATAAGTTTGTGAGTCTGTAAACTCAAACGCCATCTGGGATGAGCCATACAATAAGCCGCAGTCCGCTGCACATTAAGGGCTTGGTTTGTGTCATCCATGGGTTGGAGATAAAAATGCGCAAAGTCGAGAGATTCAAAATTACTGGGGGCCATTTCGACTTCTGGTTGTGGGTAAATCAGCTTCAACTCATTGCCAGCTGTACAAATCAGTTTGGCACGAGGTTTGGGACTCACACAGACCCAGTCCACTTCTTTGGGTGGCGCCTTTGTACCATTGGTTTCAATTGCCACCTCAAAACCAACCGCCTGACATGCAATGACAAGGGCAGAGGTGAGTTGCAGCGTGGGCTCACCACCCGTAAAAACCACAAATGGGTGCCCGACGGAATGTACACCGGAATCCCAGGTTGAACGCAGTACAGAAACCAGTTCTGCCTCGTTGTATTTGCCGCCTTGTTCGCCATCTGTGCCATTAAAATCGGTATCACAAAATCGACAAGCTGCCGTGGCTCGATCTTCTTCGCGGCCATTCCAAAGGTTACAGCCCGTAAAACGGCAAAATACAGCTGCCCGTCCAGCATGAAAACCTTCCCCTTGTAGGGTCAGATATATTTCTTTGTTGTGAAATGCCATGGTGAGTTCATAACCGATTGGCAGTTGTCCATCCGAAGACTGATAAGGCGATGCTGTGACGTTACCTGAATTTAACCTGCATCTTAAATAATGTGCGTTAATATAAACCCATGATTACCTGCTCAAGACGAATTGAGTGGGATGCCATGCACCGCATCCCCCTTCATGAAAGCAAGTGCAAAGCCTTCCACGGTCACAGATATGCCGCTGAAATTACCTGCGTCGCTGAGGGCCTTGACTCTTTGGGCCGCGTGATTGACTTTAGCGTCATCAAAAACCGAGTGGGCTCGTGGATTGATGAACATTGGGACCACACAGCCATTTTGATGCGGGGCGACCCTGATCCAGCCGTTCAGGCACTCGCACAATCAAACGCCAGCCATGGACGCCCAGTGTATTGGTTGGACGCACATCCCACCGCCGAAAATATCGCCCAAGAGCTTGGGATTGTTTCCCAAAAATTGTTGGCCGACACAGGCGTGACCGTCATTAAAATACGATTGTGGGAAACACCTAACGCATGGGTAGAGTGGATTGCTGATCACTAAACACTGGCGCTGTCTGTAGACAGGGCTATGCTTTAGTATGCACACAAAAACCATTGCCATTGCAGGCGCCACCGGATTTATAGGAAGCCGTCTGTGTCAAGTTTTGCCCACAGATTTTAATGTGATTGCACTCAGCAGACGGATCCGGCCGGAAACAGATGGCTTACAATGGCGAAGTTGTGATTTATACGATCTTGATTCATGTATCGGCGCCCTTAAAGGCGTTGATTCTGCTGTTTATCTTGTTCACTCTATGATGCCCTCAGCTCGACTGACACAAGCGTCATTCGAAGATCTTGACCTCATATTGGCAGACAATTTTGCGCGAGCCGCTCAGCAAAACGGCATTAAGCACATTGTGTATGTCGGTGGCTTGGATCCCGATACACCTGACACTTCGATCCACCTCAGCAGCAGAATGGAAGTAGAACAGGTCTTAGCCAACTGGGTAGAGACGGTCACAGCACTCAGAGCTGGTTTGGTCATCGGTCATGGCGGTTCTTCCTTTGAGGTTCTTGAAGATGTCGTTGCCAAACTGCCACTCATTCTCTGCCCTAGTTGGACAGAATCCAAGATGCAGCCCATTGGGGTCCGAAACCTTGTGACCCTTATTCGACATGCTCTGATTGAGGGTGGACCCGATGGTTGTCATGATGTCGGTACCGATGCCATTATGACCTACAAAGAACTGATGGTGAAAGCAGCAAAGCAGCTCAATAAAAATCCGGTATTCTTGCCCTCTCCCATCGACAATCCTGAACTCTCAAGCTTGGGAGTAAGCATTCTCACAGGAAAACCAACCAGTCTTATCACCCCACTTCTCCACAGCCTTAAACACGATATGCTGACGCGGCACACTGTGTTCCAATCCCAAGTAATTCCAAAGCCGCAAACTTTTGCCGAGGCCTTTGAAGAAGCCAGACAAGACAAAAGCAATCATGGAAAAGAAGCCACAAAGAGTCGTCGAAAAAGACTAAAAAAATTAAAACAAGAATCTGCAGTGCGTTCGGTACAGAGAATGCCCATGCCAAAAAACCGAGATGCATTTTGGCTGGCTGAGCGCTATCTTCGTTGGCTTCCAAGGGCTTTCCGATGGATTGTTCGTGCAGAATATGTAGAAGGCGGCATCAGTCGAATGTATCTTCAAGGCACGCAGATACTGCTGCTTGAACTTCGATTTCAGCGGGCACGGTCAACGGCAGACCGTGCAGTTTACACCATTTCAGACGGGACACTGGTTCGCCCAGACACACTGGGACGAGGCACTTTTGAGTTTCGAATTATGCTAGACCCATCAGTATTGATTACGGCCATTCATGACTTTCACCCCAGACTCCCCTGGTACATCTATAAAGTGACACAAGCCCAAATGCACAGTCTTGTCATGGCAAAGTTTTCAGACTACCTTGAAGGGATAGCCGCCAAAGACACTTTTGCATCTGAAAAAAATAGCGAATAAAGGCGCTGCTAAATCCGTCACACGATGACCTTTTAAACAATGGAGTTTTCATGTTCTTATTCCTCTCACTGGCCTGTGTGGAAAACGAAAAGAATAGCGGGCCTTACAATGTCGGCGCCCCAGAAATAGAGTGGTATGTGGGGCTGGGCACCAATGTGGAAGAACATGTTCATGAGGGTCTGCAAACCAGTGACGGCGGCTATATTGGCATTGGCGATACCCAAGAGTCATCCACAGATGACGGAATGGGCGATGTTCTTATCATCAAGATCGATTCCAATGGCCTTCTTGAATGGCAAGAAAGATTTGGAACTGAAGGGGTTCGAGAAACCGGAATTGCCATTGTCGAAACCGAGGATGGCGGTTTTATCGCAGGGCTTGGACTGGCCGTTGATGACAAAATGCAGCCGGCATTGA
>JAYYJC010000202.1:0-4571 GCA_036146655.1 Myxococcota bacterium
GGAAAATCACTGTACTTTGTAGGTAGATTACCCCCGTTACTTGGGGTCCAAAAGTCAAAATCCTGACCACTTTTGGCCACATATTCCCATTCAGCTTCGGTGGGCAAGCGGTATCCTTCGCACGCATAAATAGATGTCAAAATGCTTCTTGTTTCACAACTGCCGTTGTTGCAATCGTAGCAGGGCGCATACCCATTATCCGTAGAAAGTTCATTTAGAAATTCAACCACCTCATGCCAGGTCATGTCTCCTTGCGGTCGATTAGGCACGGTGGATGTAAAAGAGGTATTGGACAATACTTCAAACTGAGCTTCTGTAACATGGGTGACAGACACAATAATGTTATATGTAAGTTGAACAAGCTTGTCTTCATATTCGTCATCTAATTGACCTATATTCGATGATTTTGTTCCCATTTTAAATGACCCTGCGGGAATGTTTCTGAAATCAATGCCAAGTTCCACAGAGTCACATTCAAACGCCGCACACAGACTGCGCTCAACAATATTTGAGGCTTGAGACCGAACCTGCCCATTGGACGCATAGGCAAAACAGCTCAAAACATCACCCGCCTCTAATTCAGTGCTGTTGATATTAAAAGTGTCGTTGGCAACTACATTGGTGCTCACAGCGTCCATGACCACATGTCCATTTACCTGCCAAAAGACCTCATACGACAAGTTCTCGTCATTGTCTTCAATAATGCATTGGGCTGAAACCGTACTTGGTGCCAACGAATCATGGTTTATTCCGACGGTCGGGGCCCCGACTGGAACCGGTTGTGCTGGTGGTTTCGATTTGGCAATTCGAAATCCAATGGTGGGTTCAGCATCGGTTCCATCAACCCATGTGCGCAATGACGCCGACAACTCACTTTGCACCGCATTGTAATGTCCACCTCTAACAATCTTTAAAGGGGTGCTCGATTCCACTGAAGCGTGATTTACGATTGCGATCTCAGCCTCAGGGTATTCGATTGCAGAATCATGAGTCCACTCGGCGATGTTTCCATACATGTCTAGAAGCCCATAGCCCCCCGTTGGAAGGCGTTCCCCCGTCACAGATGGCTTGGGACTCCCATTTTCAGATGAATTTCGACAATACCAAGCCACTTCAGACATCAATATGCCTCCCCCCAAACCGATTTCATCGCAATCTGAAGATTGGGTATCGAAGACATGCTGACTTTCTGCAGAGACCCAAATCGACACATCATTCCCACCAGTGGCAGCATACTCCCACTCTGCCTCTGTGGGCAGACGATAGCCATTACACGCACTGGGAAATTGAGTTCCATAGCAGACGGGGTCCGTTTCAGACAGGTTGCATTCATAGCAGCGGTCAACCATCAGCCCCCCTTCACTGGCTTCTATACTTAAGCTGTTTGCAAAGGCCGCTGCCTCATGCCAAGTGACAGTTTCCACAGGACACTCGGACTCACACAGCAAACCAAAAGTCGATGGACTGTCACCGGTCACTTCCGTATACAAGGCATTGCTCACTTCTCTATCCATGAGGTAGAAGTCTCCGCTAAAACCAACATCAACCGGCACATCTTCGATGTGGGACTCTGCCGACGGGGGGCCAAGTGAGAAGGTTTGTGTGGCAGACGGTATCAGAGCAAGAGCGATGTCAAAAATCTCGCATTCACCAATGGCAGGATTGGAATCATCGCAGTCCAGTTCAGCTGGAAAGTCGTCTCCATCAGCGTTAATTGAAGTATCAGACGAATCAGAGGTATCGGATGTGTCACTGGTGTCTGAAGTATCACTGGTGTCATATATTTCAGAATTGTCGTCGCCTGTGTCATCTTGCAGGGTTTCAGGTTCATTGACCTTGTCCTCAACCCAGCATGCAAGCGGAAATAATATCCACATTGAAGCTCCTATTGGATGTTATTTGTCGTCACCATCTTTGGCAGAATCTCGGGAAAACTTATCGTGAGTCTCTATGATTTGTCGCCCACCTTGCTGAATCTGCTGCATGACTCTCAACAGCTGGTCCATTTGATTCTTCATTTTTGGTGCACGTTCGGAAATGGAAAGCATACGCCCTGATGCTTTGTTGATCAATTGTTCGAGTGAGTCCCATTTCCGACTAGAACGGCTGACCACGCCACGGTAGGAGGCCATCCAATTGACATTGTCCTGTTTGGATTCAAGTGCTTTTGCAGCCTCTTGGGCATGGGCTTCTATTTGCCTTTTATACCGACCATTTTCACGCCTTGAAACATCAAGTTCTCTCAATAGCTCGATTTTTTGCTGCTCCCACCTGGCCTCCGAAGAATCGGATTGGGTCGTTTGTTCAAGATTTTGCTTGAGGCGGTCACTTTCTTTTTTAAGGGCCTCTATTGTCGAATTCAACCTGTCGATTTCCAAACGGTGCGTCTCAGAACTTTGGCCTGCCCCCTGGTGTTGTTTGGAAGAGTCAAGTTCATTGCTCATGTCTTTGACCTTTTGCTTGAGCAAGGCGGTGGCCTTTAAGAGTTTGTCGTTGTCAACCTTTTGTTTATAGATGGTGTCGAGTGCAGCCTTAAGTTCTCCTTGTACTTTCTCAACCGCCATTTGGTTTTGTTCTTGAGACTCTGCCTCTTGCGCAACCGAGTTGTTGGAACTTTCAATTTGAGCTTCAAGTGTTTCAATGTTCTTCAATAAATCTTTTTCACGAGACTCGTAATCAATGGCACTTTCTTCAGTGGCTTTTTTGGCCTCAGCCAACGCTTGACGCAAGTTGTCGCTTTCTTCCGTCAACTCAAGAATGGATTCGTCTTTTTATTTCAACTTGGTCTGATGGTTTTCATCTGGCGTTGAAAGCAACTCTTCGAGCTCGTTTATCTTTGCTTTGTATTCTGAAAGCGAATCTTCAATGGCACTGTATTTTGAGTCTTTTTCTGACTGCGCATCTGCCGCCAAACTTGCTTCTGAGTCTTTGTTCGACAACTCCGTTTTAAGAGCACTGAGCTCTGTTTCCTTATCGGCAAGTGCTGTTCCAAGCGCAGCGAGTTCTAACTCTTTTTCGGAAAGTGTCGATTGAAGGTCATTGAGTTCATTCAGTTTTTCTGACAGCGATGCCTCTAGATTTTCAAGGGCAGTGTCTTTCTCAGATTGCGCTTGCTCAATGGCACTGTATGCGCCATCTCTTTCCGAAAGTGCTGTTTCTAAGTTGCTCAGTTCAGTGGTCTTTTCGGTAAGCGCTGTTTCGAGATTATTGAGGTCTGTTTCTTTGTCTGATAAGGCTTGTTCAAGATCGCTGTATTCGGCATTTCGCTCATTAAGTGCGGTTTCAAGTTGACTGATTTGGGACTGATGTTCTGCAAGCGATTTTCGCTCGCTCTCTATTAGTTCTGCGTTGTCGTGAATGGTGCGTTCGAGTTCTTGAATTCGAGCTTGTAATGTGTCAAGTATCTCACTTTGCTCTGTGGTGCTGGCCTCTTCAAGTTGAATCCGTTGTTCGTAAGTGTCAATGGATTGTTGAAGGTTCAGTTTTTCAGCACTTAATGCAGAACGCTGTTGCTCAGATTGCTCCAAAGCGGTTGTCCGCTCAGACAACTCCTCTTCAAGTCGAACGGATCGTGAGTCTGCAGTCTCTTTCGCTTTTGTGAGCTCCAACAACGCCTTTTCAAGTTCAGATACTTTGGCTTGTGAAGTTTCAAAGTCGCTCGTCAAGGCCGAGATGGAGTCTTGAAGGACGCTCGCATTGACCTCCAATTCTGAATTGGCGTTTTCGAGAACACCGACTTGGTCAGTGAGCGCTTTGTTCTCTTCTTTGGCAATTTCCAAATCACCGCTTATCTGCTCAAGTGACTCATTCAACACACTGTGATTGTTTGACAGACTTTCAAACGCTTCAGACATGGCTTCATGCGCTTGTCTTTCTTCAGCCAGCGAGTCATTTAATTCAGACACCTCTGACTCATGAGACTTTTTTAAAGCGCCAAGAGAATCTGCAAGAATCTGTTCCGCATCTTGCGTTTCTTGTTTCAGGGCCTCAACGGTTTCGAGTGCGGTTTGATATTGTGCCTCAATCTCACGGAACCGCTCATCATTCTTCGATATTTCTGTCTGAAGGCCAGAGAGTTCTGATTGAAGCGCCTCATTTTGGTTCTCAAAAGCTTCGTTTTGGGATTGAAGCCCTTCAATTTCTAAAGCCAGCTCTGATGCTCTTTCGTTGTCTGCCTCAGACTGTAATTGAAGTTCAGACAACTCAGAGTTAATCTCTTGCAGTTGATTTTCAAGGGTTGAAATTTGAGATTTGTCCGCTGAGGTATTGGACTGCAAAGTCCGATTTTCTTCTTCAAGCTGTAATACTCTTTCTGAATTGGCCTCAACCTGTTCTTCAAGTTCAACCACTTGCGCTTGGCTCGCTTCGGCTTTTTGAAGCGCATCTTCGTTGACCTTCAACAGACGGTCGACCTCTTCGCTTAAACCCGAGAGTTCTTCTTCTTTGTTGTGTAGGTTTTCACGGACCAATACCAGCTGTTCATTCCATTCTGTGGCTTGGTTTTCTGCTTCAATACGCACTTCTTCGAGTGATTTGGTCAGCTGTTCAAGTTGTTCAGTCTGTTCAATAAA
>JAYYJC010000203.1:0-14853 GCA_036146655.1 Myxococcota bacterium
TTTCTCTCTCAATATTTGCGAAACTGAGGCCGCCGTCAATGACGCTTTTGAGGCAGACGGTGTCATCTCCACCGAAACTCAGGCCTGCGAAGAAAGACTAAAAGTTGACTATTCAGATGCCTCTTGTGAATGCGATTGTGAGTATCTGGGTCTTTGCCAAGGATAGGTTAGCGGGCTCCGTCAAGTTTCCAAACCAGAACGCCATCCTGTTGAACCGGTGCTGGCCCAAGATCTGCTTCAATGCGTTGTTTGAGTGTTGATGTAACCGAAGGATCGATATCAGGATGTAGAACAATCCACCTGACACCGGCTGCCGCCAATGATTTGACATTGGCTTCCTGACCACGAGCTTGTCCGAATCCAAGACGCTGATGTTCGTCTGCTCTGCGTTGACAGAGGGCAGCCAGTTCTTGAAATGCCCCATAACGAAGAAGACTGCTCGTGGATGCTCGAACATCTGGTGCATATGGAATCGGTTTGTGATGTGTGGTTTGGTAATAGAGATACCGTGAAGTACGCATGGTCTCCCCTGCATCTGTGGGCAAGTCAAGAACCATTCCCGAACTCGGGTCATTGTTGATGTCTTGATAAATCTCAGGGATTTCAGCGTTTGCTGTAGATAACGGGTAGGGTGAACCGCTGAATACCAGCCCATCTAATGCCATGAAGGCTGCAACCCACTTCCAATGTTTTTTATAGTTTGACTGCTCGAGGGAAGTGGCTGCAAAGGCAGCACAAATGGCCAGTGCAGGTATTCCTAGTCTCAGTGGGTGTGTCACAGCTAAGCCAGGAAAAAGGCTTTGTAGATAAAACCATGGAAGTCTAAACCGGGCACCTCCACTTACAAACCAGCCATCTTCCCAATACAGATAAGGACCCAGTGCACAGAGCATTGAAATGAGAAGTGCCATCAACCATAGGGGATGGCGCCAAATGATTTTCAGCATGAGTGCAGTGGCTATCAGTCCAAGGTAAAGTGAATGGGTGAACCCCTCGCTGCTTAGGTCGACTGATTGAAATCCAAAGGGGGCAAAAAATGTTCTGGGATCCACAGCATTATGGAGTGCAAGTGTTTCATTCATCCCAGGAGGGCGCTTGATAATGGCATCTTCAGCAGCCAACTGTAGACGGAAAAGCATGAGATTGGGGATGGCCGTTACAGCCGCAATTAGAGCCCCCACCCAAGCGTGTTTGAAATGTCTTAGTCCGAATACAACTGCGACAATGCCTGTGCCAAGTCCTAGATATGGGCTGCATGCCGCAGATAGCCCAATACAGAGCCCAGCAAAGGCCCATTTCTTAAGTGTTGACTCTTTGTGGGCCGATGCAATGGCGCCAAGGGCAAGCGCAACAGGTCCAATATTAACGGCCTCAGTGATGCCATTGTGTGCCTCGGACAAGACCCAAGCACTCCACACAAATGCAATGCTCGCTATCCATTGTGTTTCTGTGCCTGCGCCGACTGTTCGTGCAAAGTAGCGAATGGCCGCACTGGCAAACGCAAAGTACAACAGGAGTGCGAAACCAAATCCGAGGGCAGGCGAGAACAGAGCAAATGGGGCACCAAGCACTGCCAAAATGGGGTCAATGAACCATAGGGTGCCGCCCTCCGGTCCTTGAAGAAGATTTGTATGCCAAGGTAGAGAGCCTTCACTGAGTTGGTGTGCCCACCACCAAGGTCCCCAAGCGTGATTCCAAACATCGACCTGCTCTGACCCCAACAAATCGATACGCCGCCCAAAAATTGGCCAGATGAGACCAAGTGAAATGATAAAATCGAAAATGAAAAGTCTTTTGGATTGCATGATTTAATTCTACGATAAAGCTATCTTATCAATGTCTGATCGTGAATAAAAGGAGCGGCGAATGACCTGGTTATTTTTAGCATTATTACAGACCGCAAATGCAGCAGAAGATGATGGTGGTGGCAAAGGCAGTTGGAACAAAAAACCCTACTGGAACCCTGTCGTTGGTGGGTATGCCTTCAACTATGAAGGCCAAGCACTGTATGGATTGAACCTTGGCGCTGAGGTTGGGCTTCGCTACAAACAGCGAGGCAAGCCACCTAAGTTGGTTGGGCGAACTCGTGCACTTGGCGTGTATACCCTCGGTACAGATGTGGGTGGATACGAAGTTCGTTTGGGGTCATTTATGGGACCTTGGCTGGGCGTCTTTGGTGTAGAAACGGGACCAGATTTCATCTACAACCAGTATACTTACCAAGGCTTTGACATCGGTGATTCACTTGGTGTCTATGTGCCATTGCCTCAGGCTCGTATGTCGTTTAAGGTGGTCCAGTTTAATGCCGGTCTTGGCCCAGTTTGGTATTTTGACGAGAGCCGTGTGCCTGTGGATTGGGACAACGCTGATGGATTTGGTTTTGGACATGAATTCCGCTACAATGCCTCTGCCTTTCTAAAACTTCCTGTGATTGGCTTTGGAGTCAGTTGGTCAAAGCGCATAACAGGCTACGGAACGGATGACTTCGTCGGTTTAAGCTTCGGTCTCTAAGCTATATTTTCTCTATGGGCCCAAGAGGTGTCAGGTGATACGATAAGCTTGATGCCTCTTTTGTCTTTAGCCATGATCGTAAAAAATGAATCCCGTATGTTGCCGGATTTCTTCCGTGCTTGTCGGGGCATTTTTGATGAGATTATCGTTGTCGACACGGGAAGTACTGACAATACCATTAAGTTGGCAACAGATTTTGGAGCCACGGTCTACTCTTTTGAGTGGTGCAATGACTTCTCTGCGGCGCGTAATGCGGCGCTTCGTTGGGCGACAGGGGAGTGGGTTGCTTTTTTTGATCCAGATGAGCGATTGTCTGAGGAGGTTTGTCGTTCCATTCAAAAACTGGTAACCAACGGACAGCACAATCACATTGGTGCTGCTTATGTGCAAATGCGCAATCTTCTTCCAAATCATCAGTACAACGAGGTGAGCCTACTTCGATTATTTCGAAATGATCCAAGTATTCACTTTAAACACCGAATTCATGAGGAAGTCATTGACAGTGTCATGCGCTTTCTTAAAGACAATCAACTCAAGGTGGTGACCATTGAGGGCGTTGTAGACCACATTGGTTACTTGGATGAAATCGCCGACCAGCAAGGTAAGAAGCAAAGAGACAGACACCTTCTTGAAACGCTTCTTAAAGAGGAACCCAGTGATTTGTATTCTCATTTTAAGCTTCTCGAACTGGCTCGGTATTGGAATGACATGTCGCTATGGAACAGTGCTACGCAAAATGCCATTGAAAATCTAGATTTTTCAGCTGATTCAGATTGGAAGATGTTCCATTATGCACACGAGATGGCTGTTCTTTTGGTTCAGCCACTTGGTTTACAGAACCCCCGAATGGCGATCCAGAGATTGACGGCATTGCTTAAACCCTTGTCTGAGCCATCTGCTTTGAGCCAGTATCATTTGGGTTTTCTTTTTGAGCAGGATCTCGAAGTGGATGAAGCAGAGAGGAGGTACAAGTCTTGCCTACGATTGCAGTCCTTGCGAGAGCCTGCCTATTCCAATGTTCGACCATTAATGGGCCTTTGCCGATTGGCAATCGAGCGTAAAGACTATGGCCGTGCTGTGCGTTGTGTTCAAACTTCATTTGGATTTTCGTTGCACGACCCTGAACTTCGTTTTGTTTCTCAGCAATTGGCTCAGTTGGCTTTGCAATTGGGGGAGTCAGATTGGGTGATTGAGATGCTTCGTCCTGTTGAAGCAGCCAATGCGCTTTTGGAGAGTGATCGACTGGCACTTGCACAAGCACATGTAATTGATGGCGATGCTCACCAAGCATTGACTTACTTGTCTTTAGATTTAAACTCAAGTCCGCTTGGTTTTTCACATTTGATTTGTCAATTGTGTCTTGGCATTGACTTGCCTGTGCCTGTCAACATAAGTCAGGATGAGGCTGACCGTCTTTTGAAAAACTGGCTCGACATTATCATGCGTTCACGCAATGGTTTGATCACACAACAGTTTTTAAGCAACGCCACCGTGTTGTTTTCAAATTTTGATTGGCTTGAGAAGGAATTGAATGATTTGAACCGTCAATAAAGGGTTAAGGTATCTCGCACCAATCACTCCAAGTACCAATGTCATTTTCATAAGGAGAAGGGTCGCCGAAGCGATGTTCTGTCATCCATGACAAGGACACTTCAAATGCCTTATTGGTAATGGTATGTCCTGAATTGTGCTTACAGCGCACCGCAAATCCGCCGTCTTCAAGTACATTTGCTTGAAGCACATCAGTTGCGGTTTCAAAGTTGACCAGTGTGAAGGAAGCATCTGGCCATAGGTCTGCTTCTCCACCACTGATAAGTAAAAGTGGCGGAGAGTGGCTTGGGGTATCGTAGGGTGCAAATGGATTGTCGTAAAGTGGGATATTGACATCTGCCCCTCCAGACATTTCAACAACCGCAGCAAGGCTATCGGACCGTTGTGAGTACAGAACGGTATTGAACAATGAGCCACCACTAAACCCTACGCTGACAAGCGCATCAAGATCAACTTCGAATGCTTGTGCTGCACAGGTTCTCAAATCGTCAAACAAAGTTAGATCATTTTCAGATGTCCCTTCTTCAATGTCCCACATGAAAAACTGCATTCCAGCCATACTCCAAACTCGAGATTCAGGGAGGAAGATTAGGGCATTGTATTCGTCTGCAAGGGCTTGAAAATTGAGCGCCGTTGACATATATCCGGTTGGATTTGGGGTGTAACCAGGATCCATTAATCCATGATAGAAGAAGACCACACGCATGTCGGCTTGTGGCGAACTCGGTATTACCACAGTGACATTTCGAGACTCTCCTGATGACAAAAAGCTGACGGTTTCACCCGAGACAGACATGTTTGGACATTCCCCACTAGACAGGCTAACCAGGGGGGCCGATTGCCAAGGACGTGGATCAGCAGTGAAATTAGAGGCCGAGTCTTGTGGCTTGCTGCTACATGCCAAGAAAAGAATATTGAGCCACATGGCAGACTCCTATGTGCATCAGACAGTATGCATCATAGAGTTTTTGAGTGCCCAGTGTCAAGTGTGATTTCGTCGGCTCTTTTCGTGCTTTGATGGCTGAATGAGTATCCGAACATTTCGTCCTTCAAAAGTCTGATTACCAGCTTCAGTCATCATTTGACTGACTGCTCGGCTGTCAATATCAAAAACGGTTCTTTTGCCATAGATGTTGATTTTTCCAAAATGAGGCTTTGGCCCCTCAAAAACATCATTAACCAAGCCCATCAGTCGATTGGGCGTCAGGTGATTTTGTCGACCCAAGTTAATTTCGCAGCGAGTTAGTTGACCTTTAAAAGGAATCCGTTCACTTCTCTTTTCTCTGGAACCTCTTTCTCTTCTGCTGTCTTTTCCTTTGGAGGGGCGAACAGAAGGCTGTTTGATGTTGTCTGTTTGACTGTAATGCGAAAGGATGGAACCACCGAGCAATACCGTCATTCGTCTGATCAATTCTTCTGCACTGTAATTTGAAAGTTGATCTAGGAAGATGTGGTCATAGTCGAGTGTGCTGGATGAATTGAGATCTACCGCTTCTATTTCGGCAACCATCGACTTCATTTGTGCTTGCAAAATGTCGGCATTGCTTGGCAGTGTCGCTGGCACAAAATCTTGGCCTATCATTCGTTGGAGCCGCTTTATTTTAAATTGAGCTCGTGGACTGACGAGAGACAGGGCCAAGCCAGTCTTCCCAGCACGGCCGGTTCGGCCGGTTCGGTGGACATAAACGGGGAGCTCATCGGGAAGATTGTAATTGATCACATGTGTGAGGTCGTTTACATCTAAACCTCTGGCGGCAACATCAGTTGCGATGAGAATCTTAAGATCACGCTTGTGAAAGCGCTGCATCACTCGATCACGCTGTTCTTGGGACAGATCCCCATTGAGAACGTCGACAGGGTAACCGTCTTTACTGAGTTGGGCATTGAGCTCAGTGGTTTCAAGCCGTGTTCGGCAAAAGATGATTCCATACAAATCGGGTGTCGCATCCACAAGCCGTTTAAGCGCTTGAACACGATCACTGTGATGTATCAAGTAGTATTGATGACTAACATTGCTGATGCCTGCGTTCCGTTCACCAATTTCAATACGTTCAGGTGATTTAAGATAAGTCATGGCCATGCGCTCGACATCTCTGGGCATGGTGGCTGAAAACAGTAGGCTCTGTTTATTCTCAGGAGTGTCCTTTAGAATGGCTTCAAGATCTTCCTGAAATCCCATCTTGAGCATTTCATCGGCCTCATCGAGAACGACCATCCGAATTTTACGAACATCCAATTTCCCTTGGCGGATAAAATCAAGGGTTCGTCCTGGCGTACCAACAATGACTTGGCAACCATTTTTCAAAGCCTTGCGCTGGGTGCCATAGTCGGTTCCCCCATAAAGAGCGACTGACTTGATACCCTTCTTCTTCTTTCCAAACTTTTTCAGTTCTTTGGCTGTTTGAAGGGCGAGTTCTCGCGTGGGTGCCAATATAAGGAGCTGAGGAACAGAAGATTGAATATCTATTTTTTGAAGGCACCCCAAACCAAATGCACCTGTTTTACCCGTACCTGTTTGAGCAAGGGCTATTAAATCTTGGTCGTCCTCCAAGATTTTTGGAATGGCAGCTCGTTGAATCTTAGTGGGTTCTTCAAAACCGAGCTTTTCAATGGCTGCACAGAGTTCTTCATCTAGGCCAAGTTCTTTAAAAGAGTTCATTTGGGCTCCTATTTGGCCTAGCATTAGGCGCCCTTATGTAACATTTGATTTTTTAATTGGTTTGATTGCCCCTAATCGTCACACAATCGAGGCATCCGCACACTATGGCCACTGATCCAAATCATTTGCGATTTTAAACCCAGCGTTGATAACCTTTGTTCGTTCAGCACTGTTTACTTTAAGAATTGGATTGCTGTGATTAAAATGAAAAAAGTGTATTTTGGCTTTGTCGGTTTGTTTTAAAGTACAAAAGGCAGATATGCTGTCTAGCAGTGTTGGATGTGGTATGTGTGCACGGTTACGGTTGGGAAGCTCTGCCATAGAATAGAATGTGCCGTCAAGCCAAGCAATATCACAATTTTGGATTTGGGAAACAATGTCAAGTGCCGTGTCATTCCAATGGTCAATATCACTGATGTATATCGCTCGATTTCCATCTGCATTGATTAGAAAACCAATGGTTTCACTGTGTTCATCTCTGTGAGGCACTTGGATGGGGGTAAGCGTTAATTTAGGGCTTAGATGAACATCGGATTGGTGTTGAAGCACTTTGAAATGGATATGACCCTGAGAGATTAAATCACACCAAGGCGCATTATTGCTAAGGAAATGCATCATTCGTGGCATGACATAAACGGGCATTGATTGATTGGCCCAAGCTTCTTTTCCAAGTTGAAGCAAGCCTGTGTAATGTCCCAAGTGTGCATGCGTAATGAAGATGCCATTTAATCCCCACTCTACAGGAGAAACTTGATTGAGTCGGTGCCATTGTTGTGGGAATGCGGGCGTGCAATCGATCATCCATCGCTTCTTTTCACTGGGATCGATTAGTCCGAGTGCGCATGGAAGCCGATGTTGATCAGGCTGAGACCAGACATTTACGCAGCACTCAGATGTGCAACCGACCTGAGGAAAGCCGCCATCCTGAGCGGTTCCCAGTAGCACAGTGGTGACTTCATTGAGCATTGTGCCGCCTAAACAAGCAAGTAATTTATGACTTTAGTACCATAAAAATGGAACAAAGGCGACGATTAACAATGCGGTTCCCATGACGAGCATTGGGAGCCAAAGGTGTTCATTTCTAGCCCAAAAACCGTCCACAATATCGTTCTCAAGATTGGCTTCCTCACCAATCACTTGGCGTGCCAGTAAGTGATTGAGGGCCACAGGTGGGGTTAAGTAACCCAACTCAAAGGCCACAAGAACCATCATCCAAAAGTGCACAGGGTCGATTCCATTTTGGTAGGCAACTTGGGCCAATGTCACAGACACAAGCACAACCGCTCCCAGTGCATCCATTGTCATCCCAACCAAAACCATAATAAAAACAAGTGCTGACATGGCGCCAACTGGCCCGCCAAGGTCTGCCGGAAATAAGTTCATGACTTCTGCACGCTCAACCACACCGCCAAGTCCAACGGAAGCAGCCATTACGACCAAAAGCGCACCAATGTGTCCACTGGACTCCACAGTTGCAGACACAAAAGTGGGCCAAAGGTTTCGTTGGTCGGCTTCCTCAGGATGATTAGGTCTTATCTGAAGTCGCTCATATGCCACCAGTGCCAACATCAAACCTGGGATGATATAGGGTGCGGTTTGTTCATTGAGCCAGGTTTTTAATCCAAAACCATAAGCACAAATCACAATGCCTGTGATCAAAATATAGGGAATAAGTGGCTTAAAAGCCTGTTGCATTTGAGGGACGGCTTTGCTGAGGGGAGCCACATGAAATTTTTCTGTTGAGCGCCATAGCATTGCGACAAGAAGTAAAATGGTCGTCAACACAAAGACCCAAAAGCCTTTTGAAAACAATTCATCTGTTGTGACTTGCTTGTTGAGTACTGCAATCAAGACCACCACCAAACATGGTCGAAGCACAACTCCAAGCGACCCTGACATGGCCGTCGCTGCAAGCGCCATTCTTTTGGACGCTCCAGCAGCCATTAACCGTTCGAAGATCACAGCACCCGCTGCAATGACGAAGATCCCGGAAGCACCGCTGTAGGCAGTTGGCACAGCAGCAAGAACCACCGCAAGAAAGGCGAGCATGTTTGGGGGAAGTTTAAGTGGTTCAAGCACCCCAAAGAACAGGCGAGCTACTCTTGTGGTTGCAAACAGCATTCCAGCCCAAATATACAAGCCTATTCCGAGGTAAATATTTGGGATTTGGGTGAATTTGTGCAGAAAAATGGCTTGACCTGAATCGTGTCCTTCAATGAACTGAAAATACAAAAGGCCAATCAGGCCCATATATGCGTAAAGGGGTACAACCATCAGCATTCGAGCAATCGATGAAGGGCCATGCTCCTCTTTTTGACTTTGAACAAGATGATAAATATTAAGAGCAGAGAGAACACCGAACCCTCCTGCCCAGAATAGAGCCAGTTCCGGATGTTGAGACTCTGCTGAAGAAGCTTGTTGCACACCATAGTCTCGGATACATGAAATCACCCAACCAAGATGTGCCACCAGTTGGGTGCCTTGTGCAATTCGGTGTTCATTCCTATTGTTCGGATCCCTAAGTGCAATGTGAGCCCGTGCTGCTGTTGCACAAAATGCGCCCAGCATCAGCAATACAATCAGAAGATGTTTCCAGATTGGAAGCATCACCAATTTCCCAATCTGTGTTTCGACTGTTCTAAAACCCTCAACTGAAGAAGTTATGCGGGACATGGTGTTGTTGTATGCAGCATGTCGAATGTCGCATCTTTCTTTCAAACTGCGAAGGGCAGGACAATTAACGGCCTTTTTGGTTTGGGTCTTTTGGTCCGCAAAGGGGTCTTCGTCCGCAAAGGGGTCTTCGGTGTTGCCGTCCTCTGCAAAGGGGTCTTCGTCCGCAAAGGGGTCTTCGGTGTTGCCGTCCTCCGCAAAGGGGTCTTCCTCCGCAAAGGGGTCTTCGTCCGCAAAGGGGTCTTCATTCGGGTCAATCGGTGCCGTCTCTAAGTTGTCTTCAGAGGGACACTGACTTAGTTTTGCCTCGAGTTCATCAGGGTCACAAGTTGGTGCTTCTGGAGTTGTCCGTAATTCTGCTGCGTAGCCAGGCCATATTTCTTCTCCAATTTGAACGAGACGCGAAGAAACTTTTGGAGCAAGTCCCACAAAGAGTGCAAAGCTGAGACCGAGGAAGATTAAAACAGAAGCGCCACGGATGGCGCTTTTGAAACCCGAAGATTGGTGCATCGTCAACTACTCTTTCTTTTCAGCGCATTCCGCTCTGTTGGGCTCATCTTTGCATCGTAAGATGCGCATGGCTTTGAGCATTCCTGAGTCGTAGGACTTTTCTTTATCTCTTAAAGTTAAGCGGACATCTAAGAACATGTCGTCAAAGTCTGGAATTTTGTCTGCTGGAAGATTGATCCAATATTTACTCGGGATTCCTGCTTCTGCCTTTTGAACCAAACTCATGGCTTCGTCAAACTTGCCGTAGAAATATTTTCGAGATTGTTCTCCAAACCCAGTCGGAAAACGGTCCTGATGAATGAGGATTTGAAGTGTGGCTTGTGCCAAGGGCAATTTGACAATGCCACCTGTACTTCCAAGCCCTTTTTCGAGTTCAAAGGGTTTGTATGCCGGCGCTGAGATGTAACACGCATCAACCTCACCATTGTTGAACTTTGGACCAAGCGTTCCAAGATCTGCTGGAGTCATGATGGCACCGACTTCATTGACCATGACCACGCTTGGACGGTCATAATCAAGTGTGGCAATCTTCTTTCCAGCAAGTTCAGACACTGTGTCAATGTTTCGATCCCTCACAAAGAGGTAAACTGGCCCAATTGGTACAATTCCAGCGGTTTCATGACCACTTGAAGTCATTTTGGACTTTGCCTTTTCATTGGTCGCCAGTGTTTTGACCATTTGCTTGAGCTGACTGTTCTTCGGAAGGGCTCCAACAGCCTCGATTGATGTTGGAAAACGATTAAACCGTTGCAGTCTGACACCAGTTGCCATGACGGCATCACATTGACCGGCTTCATAGTCTTTTACTGCGGTTTCTTCATCAGTATAGGCTCTGATTTCGATGGGGGCACCAAAGGATGGTGACTGTAGAGCATAGTCCTCTAGTATTTTAAAGTAATCTCCGGACTTTCCACCGGGGTCATATGCGCAAAGTGTTTTTGCGCTGGCTTCAGCATTGCTGAACAATGAAAGAACTATTCCCAAAATCATCGTGAAGGCTCCCAATGAGGTTAATGTGTTCGTTTATGTATCCGATCAACGAAAAATGCGCGAGGTTCATTCAACCTAACCCGTGTGTATCTTGAAGGCATCCTATTGAGATGTGCTGTCTGTTTGCTGAGGCTCATCTGTCCCAAAGGGGTCCTCTCCAAATGGATCTTCCCCAAAAAGGTCGTCATCACTGGCGTCAATGTTTTCTTCTGCTTTGGGCCAATCGCCAAAGCTTGGCGCACGGTGTCCTTTCTCATTGATCCAATAGAGGTCGTGCTTGTGCTCGCTGATAAAAAGTCCATAAGCATCAAGAAAAGCCCATTCTTTATTTTGAGCATGTGTTGAAAGGGACTCCAAATGTCCGTTTACGCCAAGGATTAATTGTTCAGTTTGACCTGCATTTTCAGCAATTAAATTGTGCATGGCCCATCCCACTCTTACCCCTGTGGGCGCTCCTTTTTCTGCAGCCAATTGAAGATGTTCCCAAGGATCAATGTCTTGAGGCCCAGAACCAGGGATGGTAGCCCATATACTGCCCTGAATAGCCATTGGGGTATACCACCAATCTTCGTTGGATACACAGCTTGCCGACCGAGCAATGCGATTCAGCATATCCATGGGAATCCCCACTCGGTTTCTAGACGCTTTGTCGTGGAGCACGGATAATGTCCCGGCGACGATCCCCACCACAAATATGCTTTCATCTTTGGATGCAATTTTAGGGCATGCCTCACCCAAGGGGCCGTATTCGGCTTCAAGGTAGGTAAAAGCATTATAAAATCGCTGTGCAGCAAGGGCATGAGTGCGTTCAGCGTTGATCCGTGTATCTGTGATAATGGCAATTCGATTTGGATGTTCGTATGGGATGGTCATGTTTTGAACTGCGGCTTCTTTGTCAAGTGCATAAGCAGTTAGTTCTGCACACAGGGCAGCGGTTGTTTCTGCAACCACCATGGCCTTGTTTGGACTATTTTTGGTCAGTGATTTGAGCGGAAACGACATTGCTTCGCCAAGGGCGCAGCCTTTTTGAATATCAGGTTCCTGCATTCCTTTTTTTAAAACATTGTCAATTGCAAACCGATCAATCTTATTTGCGCAGCCAACCATAAACAGTATAGAAAATGTGCTTATTCGCATTCTTCATCCTTTTTATCGCTTTTGTTTCATCGGATCTGTATAACCGTTTATCGATATGTCTTCGAGGTTACCCATGCCCCAACCTGAAATCCAATTGTACTGGTACTGGACCACTAATCCACAGAAAATAAGGCTCGTACTCGAAGAATGGCATTTGCCATACAAGTGCATAACAATCGATTTGGCTCAAAGTGAACAACACTCGAGTTTCTATGCCCAGCTTAATCCACGCCACAAAGTTCCAACCTTAAAAGTAGGTGACGCAATCCTCTGGGAGTCAGGCGCAGCCATTGCCTATTTGGCTCAAAACCATTCTCAGATCTGGCCAACATCACATGCCGAACAAGCACAAGCACTGAGTCTTTTATTCATGGAAAGCGCTATATTTCAGCGTTTGGCTGGGACCCACTTCTGGCAGCAAGTCATTCATCCTCGATTGGGAAAAAAGCCAAATCTCGACAAAATCGCCGCCGCAGCCCATCAGCTCAAGCCCATTTACCAGATACTCACACAACAATTGGGTCAAAAAGACTTTCTCTTCGGTTCTATTTCTGCGATTGATTATGTCTTTGCTCCTTGGTTGCCGCATTTGGATTTGGAAGAATGGCCAAAGATACTCGGCTGGCGTCGTCGACTAATGAACAGACCCGCCTGGGAGAGAGCCGAATTGCGGCAGGATCTTACAAGCCTCAATCATTCTAAATAAAATCGGTTACCCTAATAGAAACGATGCTTTCTTGAGGTGTTTATGAGACAATTAAGCCTGTTATCATTGTTATGGGCCTGTTCCGAGAAGCCTGATGCAACCATGGACAAAGACAATGACGGCTATACGGTCTCCGAAGGTGACTGCGATGATGACAATGCTGACGTGGGACCATCGGCAACGGATGTTTATGGCGATGACATTGACAGCAATTGTGACGGCATTGATGGCGTCGATTTTGATCTTGATGGGTATGCCAGTGTGGAATCTGGCGGAGATGATTGTGATGATCTTGACCCTGATGTCAATGTGGATGCACTCGAAGTTTGTGATGACATTGACAATGACTGTGATGGGGCGCAAGATGAAGTTGACGACAGTTTAGACACGAGCACTGCAATATTTTATTATGCCGACAATGATCAAGACGGCTACGGCGATGACACGGTGACTTTTTACAGTTGTAATGAGACTGAACTGGGGGTGACGGTGGCCGGTGACTGTGATGACTCCACCGCTGAGATTTCACCTGTCGCATCTGAAGTGTGTGATGGCTTTGACAACGATTGTAATGGAGAGATTGACGATGGTGTTAAATCCACATTTTATGCTGATGTTGATGCCGACGGTTTTGGCGACCCAAGTATTTCAGTTGAATTGTGCGAGGCTGACCAACCCAACGGTACCACTCTAGATGGAACGGACTGCGACGACCACAATGCATCGGTTTATCCAGGTGCCACAGAAATTTGTGATGATCTTGACAATAGCTGTAATTCGTTGATCGATGATGCCGATCCTTTGGTGGACTTGAGTACGGGACTTGCACTCTATACAGACAATGACAATGATGGCTTTGGAAATCCAAGTACCCTTTTCTATGCTTGTGACCAACCCGAGGGTGCAGCACCCAATGCGTTGGATTGTAATGACAATGACCCAAATACATTTGTGGGTGCTGCGGAACTTGAAGTCCTTTCGGAGTGTATGACCGATGCAGATGGGGATGGTTTTGGCGACATGAACGCACAAGCTCCTGCTGTCAATGGAACGGACTGTGACGACCTTGCATTTACAACTTATCCTGGTGCCCCTGACATGATGGTCGATGGCATTGATCAGAACTGTGATCTTATTGATGGGCAGGATAATGATTGGGATGGTCAGGCTTCTGTAAGTGCTGGCGGAACAGATTGCGATGACGGGGACCCCAGTACCTATCTGGGAGCAGCTTATATCGAAGCCCCAACTTTATGCATGACCGATGTAGATGGCGATGGATATGGTGACTTAAGTCCGAGCAGTACAGCAATTGCGTCAGGTACAGATTGCGACGACAACGACGGAAACCGCAATCCTGGTGAACCTGAACTGTGTGACGGTATTGACAACGACTGTGACTCAATTCCTGACGATGGACTAACATTTGTGGATTATTATCTCGACTTAGATGGCGACGGCTACGGTGAAAGCAGCACAGCTTTGAGTGCCTGTTCACAACCCTCTGGCATGGTGTCTATTGATGGCGATTGCAATGAAAATGACCCGCTTATCAATCCAGGTGCCACTGAAGTTGGCAATGACGGCATTGATCAAGACTGTGATGGTACGGATGGCCCAATTGTCAATATGATGAGTGATTTCAATCTGATGGATGTCAATCCTTATTCAGCCACCTATGGACAATACTATTCACCCCGTGATTACCTACAAGAGGTGTCAGGTTGGTATTTTACACACGCAACGTGAGGCTATTGTCGAGGCCAGTTTGGCCTCTTGTCACAAATGCAAGCAGAACTCGATGCCAGTTACCCCAATCTTCCCATTCAGATTTTGGCAGTCAATGGCATTGGCTACAGCAGTGGCATCGCAAGCCTCTCAAGCATTCATACCCTTCCCATGGTAGAAGACACAAACACCGATCTTATTTGGAGTCAATGGGGAGCCGTTTATCGAGATGTCATGATTTTAGACGGCAACAATGAGCTTGTCGACGCCTTCAACTTAACGTCATCGTCGCTGAACTCGAGCTCAAATTACAATGCTTTGATGCAACTCTTTATCGATACCGCAAACGGCCTTTAAGCCGTCACTGAAATGTCGCTCCAATTGACTGAAT
>JAYYJC010000204.1:0-4282 GCA_036146655.1 Myxococcota bacterium
TGTCATTTCCTTTCCGGATGGACTTGAACTCGATGAAGCGGGTGAACGGTTTAAGTTTAGTGAACATCTACAAAAGATTGGTCATGCAAATCTGAAAGAGTTTCATTACGACTTTCAGATGACCCTTCTGCCCATCACTGAAAATGGTGTCGAGGCGCTTCCGATTAATGTTCGCTTTGGAACAGAGGAAAATCCGGCAAAAGTGGAAGCAGAACTTCCCGCACATCCACCTGTGAAATCGGAATTAGGCCCCAACAAAACAGGGGTTAAGGGCAATGTAAAGGTCAAGTCAGAAATCGGATTTGTGGTGGGCAATCCACATGTCGCAGAATCTGTCGCAAAGTGGACCAATGAAGCCCATCAGTTGTCCAATGACGAGGTAATGTTTCACATCGCAAAGGGTCTCTACAGCGGAGAAATCCCGCTCATTGGTGGTGGCCAAACCATTCGATACGGAATGAAAGAGGGGCAGGACGAGCTCCAAAAGCGATTAGATGGACGGTTCGAAAAGGCAGGATCTCACATGGTGCACAGTGTTGAGATCAATGCATACAGTCATACCTTTCTACCCAAGCAACAGGATGTGACTCCAAGCCCAGATCCCGATCCAGACCCACCCCCTGTGACACAAGACCCTGTGGCGGCCAATGAGATGGCTCGCTTTTGGGGTGATCCACACTTTGTTGGTGCAGATGGTGGTAAGTTTGATGTTCAAGGCGAGGCTGGAAAAACTTACAATCTGCTGACCGACAAAGGCTTAAAATATGAAGGTCGCTTTGATGGTTGGGGGCAGGGGGTAACCGTTGTCGGACGGACGAGCCTTGTACTTACCGCTGGTAAGCACTTTTCCACCATTATTTTTGAACCAAAGAAAGATCTGGCCATTATGGATGGTAAAGCGGTTTCTGGATCTATGCCAACGGCCGATGGTGGTGAAACGCATCGAGAAGGTTCCGATCTGGTAACAACAACTGCCGAAGGCTACCGAATTGTTCAACACATGCGGGGCAAGGGCAAGCGGCGCTACATCGATGCAGAAGTGCATACAGGTGCTCAAGGTACCGAATCAGATGGTGTCGCCGCTGGAGGATTGCTTGGAATCACATTTGATGCTGATGACAAACGCAGGGATGGAAAAAAAGGCAAAGGTGCCCAAGGGGAAGGCGCCATTGAAGGGGTGTATACAGATTACGAGATCAATCGTAGAGGCAGCAGCGGCTTTAATGAATGGTTCTACTTGGCGACCTATGATGATGTGTCGGCTGCCGTTCAGCGCTCAGAATTCAGTTCTGGCCGCCAACACTATGACCGGCATGGTTTGGAAGAAGGCAGATCATTCAATTTTTCCGGTGCTTCTTTTGAGTTTGATGAGTCATTTTATTTGGCAAACAATCCGGATGTTGCTGCAGCGGTTGCAAAAGGCGATTTTGAGTCAGGCGCGCATCATTATGTCCTTCATGGACGCAGTGAAAATCGACCAAAAAACCAATCTGGACAACCTTCGCCTCCAGCAGAACAAGTTCCGAAATTGGAAGGCGGCCAAGCCGCTGGTGGATCAGTCCCTGCTATCCGGCCCATTAACACCGACCTCGGACCAGACAAAACGGGTGTCAAAGCACATGTAACGGTTACCTCAGACATTAATTATGATGTGGCGAGTTGGGACCATGTGGATGTGATCGACTCTTGGGTCGAAACCAATCATCAGCTGTCAAATGACTCAGTGATGTACGACATTGTCCGTAAACTCCGAAGTGGGGACATTAAGGTCATTGGCCGTTCAATGTCGCTGTCTGAAGGCGATGGAAAAAAATTACTGAAAGCTGAACTTGAGCAGCGTTTACTTACCCCAGATACACAGATGGTCACTGGGTTTGTGGTTAATAACTATGCACACACTGCCGAGATCTTCAGTGCGCCTCAATCGGGTGGCTCTGAGACCGGAACCACGACCACTACGGGAACAGATTCAACCACTGCCCTTGACCAAGTAAACCTTGGCGGCATGGGTGAAGCAGTCAATCAACCGCAAGTAATTGAAGGTGAAACTTTTGGTCCTGGGATTTGGGTTGTTCGAGTCAAAGAAAAAAATGCGGGGTTCAAACAGCGTGTCATCATTGACAACGCAGACAAGGGCAGTGGAAATCTTCCAGGTAAACCAGGCCGTAAAAGAAAAGTTGTGGCCACCAAAAATTGGACTGTCAAAATTCAGAATGATGGCGGAAAAGGAAAATGGAAGGACTCGAAACTCCGACGAAAAGACCAGAAAAACGGTGCTTTAATCCATTCCGAAGATTGGACTGACAACGATTTTAATGATTTGATCGTTCGCGTTCGTCAAAAGGGCGACATTGAAGACGATGCTGTCACAGCTGTTGGTGGTGATGGTCGCGATCGAATCAACCAACGTGGTGGCCGCGGTCGAGATGTGCTTCGAGCGCTTGGCGGCCGAGGCCGAGACCGTATTTTTCAGCGCGGTGGTCGAGGCCGAGACTCCCTGCTTGCCCGAGGCGGTCGAGGTCGAGATCGCATTCGTCAGCGCGGTGGTCGCGGTGCAGACATTCTGAAGGCTTTTGGTGGCCGCGGTCGAGATCGCATCAATCAACGAGGCGGCCGAGGTGCAGACATTTTGAAGGCTTTTGGTGGCCGTGGTCGAGACCGTATTCGTCAGCGCGGTGGCCGTGGAGCAGACATGCTCGACGCCTTTGGTGGCTCAGGTCGAGACAACATCAAGCAAAAGGGTGGCCGTGGCAATGACACGCTGACAGCCGATGGCGGCAAGGGCAATGACAAGGTCAAAATGAAAGGGGGTCGAGGCAACGACACTCTGGTCTATCATGTGAGCGAAGGGAACGACAAAGCGGTTTTAAGAGGTGGTCGCGGCAAGGACACCGCTATTATCTACACGCATGGCCATGCGGTAACAGTCAAAGGCAAGCGGGGCCGAGTGCTCTTTTCTTCAGATGGCGAGCGAGAGACCATTGTGGGTCGTTCATTGGTAAAAGTCTTTGGCGTTGAAAAGATCAAATACATTACCTCATTTGAGGATGGCGAACAGCAAGATGACGAACCCATTATCCCAGAAGGCAATGGGGTACAATTTGAAGCGGGCTCATGGATGGTTCGTGTCACTGAAAAGAATGCGGGTTTCAAGCAGCGTGTGGTGATTGCAAACGCCGATCAAGGTTCTGGCAACCTAAAGGGCAAACCGGGCAAAACAAAAGAGGTCACCTCTACCCAAACTTGGCATCTCAACATCCAAAATGATGGTGGAAAAGGCAAATGGAAGGACTCCCAAATCCGAAAATCAGGTGGTAAAGGCAAGTTTGTCCTCAACTCTGAAGACTGGACTGACAATGATTTCAATGATTTGATTGTTGAAGTTCAACGGGTTCAAGAGTCAATACCGCCGTTGCCTCAGGATCCGCCACCTCCCGAGGCACCTGGTCCCCCTCATCCCAATATTGGCATGGCAGGAACCGTGGCTTTTGAGTCTGAAGCAGATTTCACGGTGGCACAAGGGACATCTAATGCTGAAAATGTGGCCGGAATGTTTAAGACCAGCCATGAAGAGTCCAATAAAGCAACACTGTACGGTATTGTTGAGCGTGTGCGCTCTGGTGAAATTGAGCGAACAGACAGTGGTATCAAGTATACAGACAAGCAGGCTGAAGATGAACTCAAAATTGACTTGAACAAGCGCAAACCCAAGTCCATCGAATCCTATAAATTTACAGAAGCAAAACTGACATCAGACATAAAGGCACAATTTAAGTCAGACCATGTCACCACTGCACAGGTTCAGGGCGAGATCAAGCCACCCCCAGGCAGCAACACCAAGGCGCTCAGTGCCATGGTGAAAATTGTGGCAAGCGGTTCTCAGACCTCAGACGACATTTCTCAGCCCGATGCCATGCTCCAACTGGGTAAATCCCTTCAGCAAAGTGCCACCGATGCACAGGCACACGCTGTCATGGAAGAGATCAAATCTGGTGAGCTTCCATTTGTCAATGGGATTGTTTTGGACGAGGCGAAGATTCTTCAAGAATTGTTCGGCCGTCTGACAGCAGAACTGGCCGCCAAAGACATGAAGTTGAAATCGCTAACGACCCAAGAAGTGACTGCAGTGGTTGACTTTACGGCGGTTGACGAGCAAACCATGAAGGTTTGGGAAGTGCTCTTTGATGTTCGAAGTGGTCCGACCAGTGGGGGCAATCGCATAGATCCGCTCATCTTTGACCTGAACATGGACGGCAAGTTTGACATAACTGGGAAGAACCAA
>JAYYJC010000205.1:0-7769 GCA_036146655.1 Myxococcota bacterium
GCATTGCCAGGAAAAACCTCCGCGTTGCTGTCGTCGCAGTCTTGGGCCACAGATGAATAGCCTTCGGGGGCTTCGAGGCCACATTGTGCGACAGGAGAGACATCAGCAGTGCCAAATCCGTCTCCATCGGCATCTTTGTACCAGATGGGGGCGCCGAATGCGCCTTGTTCATCGATTTCGCCGTTGCAATCATTGTCCTTCTCATCGCAGGTTTCAAGGCCCCAAGGATTGGTTTGTGGGGTTTGGTCATCACAGTCTGTTCCCACATCAAAAGGCGCGGGTGGATTCATGTCTCCAAAGCCGTCGTTGTCCATGTCGAAAATGCACAAAACACCAGCTTCGAAGTTGTTCCCAGGGTAGGTACGAGCATCATCGTCGTTGCAATCTGAGCCTGTTTCAGCCCCCACCTCAGGAACCATGTCTGCATAACCATCTCCATCGCTGTCTTTTCCACAGAGTAAAGGCTCGTTCCGTGCGCTTCCCGGAAAGATTTCCGCAGACGAGTCATTGCAATCGTCACTGTTGGTCACATAGCCACTGGGTTGGATACAATTCTCGATTGATTCTGTCGGATCCCCGAATCCGTCGTCATCTCCATCTTTGTAGAAGGTTTGTGGTCCAATAATGTCAGGGTTCAGGTCATCACAATCGCCAAGTTGTTCTGTTAGTCCGTCTCGATCAAAATCATCGAGTGGATTGTCTGGAAAAGAGTTGGCTTTGTCTTCAGGAAAAACACCGACGCAGCCTATGTGAAACAGAATGAGAACAAGTGACATGGTTCCACCTTTAAGAAATGGAAATATGGGTGATTAAAGTGTGCATATTACAGTTATCAGTGGCACAGGCTATGTGCTACATGAAATGAAGATATGAACTAAATATGTACTTTGGGCCAGATTTGGGAGCCACCCCACGGTGTGGAAAAGACCAAGTAGGGGGAAAAACCAACATTGTTCCCATCTGGGGCTGAAATGTGTATTCTTGTTCGAGGTGAAACACGGTTTCACCGCCGGCATCCACCGTGTTGAGAAATAATAAGAAGGCTAAAAATCGGCGAGCAGATTGATAATCTTGCACATCAACATGAGTGTCAAACCGTTCAAGGCCACCGGGTAGATACCGTTTGATGCGAAATTCTTCTAGGGTGAACTGTGCTGGGAAATGGGTGGTGACTTCTCTGGGAAGGGCAAGCACATAGCGTTGAAATGCCTGTTGGAGTGCTTGCTGGAGTACCGATAAATACGGCTTTGCTGCAGGTATTCTTTGGAGAGACAGATCCCTAAAATTCGGATGGCCGTCATTGTAAACCTTTCGTTGCGCTTTTGGGTGATTTTCGAATAGGTCAATCAATGTGTGACACAGGTTGGGCCCAACCACCTCTGGAAAGGCCTGGATGAAATCATTGTGTCTCACGGTAGTCTTTAGCCGTTGTCATTTTCAAAGCGAGCAATCACTGAGGGATCATTCATGATGGTAATGATGTATTCCGCTTCACGGCCCGCATTAAACTCAGAGACTCCCTCTGCCACGTCCGAATTGGATGGCAGTTGGTGGAGCAGGTTCTTGTTGATATCGAAAATGACCTTGTCCAAGCCTTGGATAAGGATGTTGGTCTCGTATTCTTCTGACTCAAGCAGTTCGTTTATGAATTCTTGTATGCTTTGGCCAGTATTGAGTTTGCTGAAGTGGGTGTTAAATTCGTTGTCCGTTGGTGAACGGGTGAGGACTGCCATAAACCCAAGCTGGACGACGGAGTTGAGGCCTAGGGTTCCCACAGTCGACGACCATTCGCCATTCTGTGGAATGTTGATGTACATAATTCCGTATTCTTGCAGCGTTTTCAGTTCGCCAGCGTCCGTCTTAGCGTTACCATCGTCTACCCAAAGCATCAGGCCGTCCATTTCGCCATCCCGGACCACACCATCTTGATTGTGATCGAAGTAGTGGGCGATCTTTTCATAGCCATCAGCAAATGCCACATTCCCATCCTTGTCAAACTCTGACATCAATTCGGTGCTATCATCGATTGTTCCGTTGCCGTTGTGATCCCACACAAGCATACCGTCACCGTTGCCGGCCAACCACTGAGTCATTTCTCGATCTTCTCTGGTTCCATAGTAATAAGTGGCAGGTTCTCCATTTACCCATTCGGCAACCCATTCCCCAGCGGTGTTGTAGATCTTTGCTCGATCGCCTTTGGAAGGGTCTTCCAACCATACACCACTCTCCGGTATGGTTTCTTCGTGTCCAGAGTCATAGACCACTGTCCCTCCAGGATGGCGTGGGATGACGGTGTTGTTGGCCAGTCCTGGCCTCAGATCTTCGCTGGCATCTGACCAAGAGGATTTGTTGGGATCTAAGTCGAACAACACCATGTCGCCCTCGATGGAGTTGACGCCCAGACCATCGTCAGCATACCCATGACTTTCGACTCGTGTGGCGACCAACTCAAGTCCTCCTGCTGAAATGGAAGTGACTTCTTGACCTTGACCGTTGTCTTGTAGTGGGGAAACAGTGTGAATGTCTATGGACTGCCAATCGTTTTCAGCATCCATCTGTTCTATTCCGAGCTGCCAGCGTGCGGTTGCATGGACATCGGTATCGACTTGAGTGCTGGACTCATGTACGCCATTTCCGAAGTTGACATCATTGATTACATATCGGCTGGATTTGTCGCCTTCCTTTCCCGTTGTGATTTTCCATTCACCCGCAGGAAGTGTAATGGTTTTTTCAGCGATGGCACCGCCAACAAGGTCAATTTGACCATCACGGTTGAGATCAAAAACAATGGGGTCGTAGGTTTGTATTCCAACCTTGGCAGTATCTGTCAGGCCATGCTCATTGGTCAGCACCACATCGATGTTGGCGTGTGCATTATTTGAATGGGTCCCGTAAGTCGTTGAAAATTTCTCTTGATCGACAAAGGTTCGGGTGCTGTTATCTGACACCGGATGGGATGCAGTCACCGACCAATCAAGCAGATTGTCATCTCCTTTGGGGTCATGTCCGTCGCCTGTCATTGTAAAACTCCGGCCTCGGACAATTCGATTGGGCAGGCTGATGTCTTCAATTACAGGTGGTGTAATAATATCGATGGGAAGTTCAATTGACGCAGCCTCAGAGGTCAAGAAGCCATCGTTGACGGTTGCCGTAAAAGTATAGACATCTTGTTCTGGCACTGCAGTGCTGCTGGTGTTCATGCCAGGCAAGCTAATCTGATTGCCACTTGAGGTCCCAGTTTGGTCGATATTTCGGCCCTCCCAGTGCCAATTCCAAGTGAGATCCATATTTTCTGGGTCAGTTGCAAGACCGTTAATGTTGACTCGCTGTCCTGGTTCTGCAATTGTTCTGCTGAGTTCGAGCATATTTATGACAGGAGGGTCATTGATTTCCATGTTGGGATCTTGAGCGTCTACGGCATTAAACCACACTTCCAATGATCCAATTTCATCGATTTCGTTATTAATATCGACAACCGGAAGCACAACTGTGGTGGAGTCTGTTCCGCCGTCTCTGTCAGATACAACCACATTGGCACGCACTTCTTGGCCTGGGAGCATCTGAGCATCATTTAGGTCAACAGCAAACTCAAGGGTGTTTGTGGGGCCTGCGTCACCAGAGCCTGACACGCCATTTCCGACCCATTCATAAGTCCAATACAGCTCATCTCCATCGAGATCTTCAGCCGTTATGCTGACATTGCCGGTGTCCGTCATTAAGTATTGTGCTTTGTCTGTGGTGATGTTTGTGATTTCAGGTGGGGCATTGATGATTTCCATATCCAAGTGATCTGTGTCGCTCAATCCATGGGGGTCACTCACAGTTGCCGTTAATCGGAGGGTTTCCATCTTGCGAAGGCCTGTTTCTTCGACATTGATGCTGGGATCAATCCATGTCAAAGGGCCTGGGATGCTTTCTTGTTTAGAGAAGCCATTTGAGCCAGACCATTCGAGTTCCCATGATAAGGGATCCCAGTCTGGGTCGGATCCATTCACAAGCACCCGTGCGTCATCGTCCCATCTTACACGGGCATTTTGCATCCACATAGAGCGGATTTCGGGTGGGCGATTGCCGGATGGCCCTGGTCCGGGAGGTGGGTCGGGATCCGGTGTGATAGGCGGGGTGACATTAGGACCCGTGGAGCTTGGTCCTGTCGGAACTGGCGTCTCATCAGGAACGGTCGGGGGTGTGACATTTGGTCCCGATGAGACAGGACCAGATGGTGCTGAGGGTTCCTCTGTGACATCTGGTTGAGAAACAGACGGGGTACTGTTTGTTGGTCCTGCTGGTGAAGACGGACCACTTGTTGATGGACCACTGACCGATGGTGTGGTATTGCTTGGTGATGAAGCTGGAGTATTTGGAACGGTCATGTTTGGCAGATTGGCACCCTGATTTAAACTTTGCGGAGTGTTGTTTACGGGGTGTTGAGTAGGGGCATTTGGCGCAAGCGCATCCAGTTTGGGGCCCCCATCTGGTGTGTTTGGTGCAGCGGAACCTTGGCCTTTTCCACCTCCGGGTCCACCGACGGCAAAGGACCCATCGGTTGCCGGTGCACTAATGTCTGGGGTAGCTGCTGATGCTGGTGTTGGGAGTGGACCCAACCTCGAAAATGAACTGGCTTGTTTGGGGCGTTCAACAGCCTTGCGGTTGTTTAGCCGCTGCATCATGTCTAATATTCTTGTGTTGCTTGGGACTCTGTAAATGGGTGCCGACTGTATGGGTGAAGTGTCTACAACGGGTTGACTGCCTTTAAGGCTTGATTTTGACATGATTTATTCCAAATATTGAACCAATAAAAAAACTTAGACATCAAAAATACAACGGCAAGTGCGCATTAGAGAATAGGAAGCCAGACAGACACCAAAATGTCTTTTGAGGCTTTTCGTGATCATTCCGGCTCATGGGGATATGAGTACCTATAGTTATACGGAAGGCTTTTCTCATGAAACAATTAAGTTTATTCTTGTCGATACTGTCACTCGTTCTTTGTGCAGTCCTCTTTGTTCAAAATAGCGGTTTGAAATCAGATCTCAATCTTTTGACAGAAGAGTTGAAGGTGCTGGCAGACTCACAGGGGGCGGTTTCTACAAAAAAAGGAGTCTCTAAGTCTGAAAGTGTATTGAAGGGCGATGGCAAAAGTTCCCCAAGATTTCAAAAGGCCAACAAAGGGAATCCAAGGCGGGCATCTCGTCGTGGTCTGGGCGCACGCACGACTGATGGAGATGCAGATGGCACGGAAGCCATGCTTGAAAGCATGCTTCAAAAGCAAGAAATGATCATCGACCGTATGTCAGGTGCCATTGATGCCTTTGCGGAGCAGTCTGGCATCGCAGCAGAGGACCATGAGCAGATTAAATCCATTGTGCTTGACACACTCGACCAACAGCATGCCATTCGCATTCAACTTCAAACCGGTGAACGAGACCGTGAAGAAGGCCGAGAACTTTTGATTGGTCTTCGAGCAGCTCAAGAAGCCGCTTTGCTTGATGTGGTTGAACAAAGCACATATGACGAACTAATGTTGGCCATTCGAGCTGTGAGAGCAGCCCAAAAAAGAGAACGATAGGAAGACCCTTCTCTTTGAAATCCGTCTCTGTGGATAAATTCGATGCAGTGAACCGCATTGTACGATAAGACTTCTCATTGCAAATGTTCGTTGAGGAGTACCCATGGCTGGTCAAATTGTGGCTGGTGCGCTGTCACCCCACCCACCCCATTTGGTTTATGCAGACAATCCACCACAAAATGAGCCGAGTGCAGAATGCGGCTGGGAAGTTTTGCGTTGGGGCTATGAACGGCTGCGTAAGAAGTGGGATGCACTCGATTACGATGTCATTATCGTACACTCACCCCATTGGAAGACTCGCTGTGGTCACCACTTTTTAGGCGTTGACTCGTTCACAAGTAAAAGTGTGGATCCTGTTTTCCCACATCTTTTTCGGTATCACTATGATCTGAAAGTCGATGTGGAACTTTCAGAGCAGATTGCTCAAGCTGCTTCCCAAAAAGGGCTTGTGACCAAGATGATGCGGAACCCTCACTTTAGAGTAGACTATGGAACCTTGGTGTCGTGTCATTTGTTGAGACCGCAGTGGGATAAGCCCATCGTGTCCATCTCGTCGAACAGAGCATACTATGACTTTTCAAATGAAGTCGGAGATGCTCAAATGCTTGCCCTCGGTCAAGCAACCAAGGCAGCCGTATTGGCTTCAGGTAAAAAAGCCATTTTGATTGCTTCAAATTCATTGTCTCACCGACACTTTACCGAAGAACCAGCCATTCCCGAAGACATGCAGTATGAGCATGTTTATCATCATGGTCAGTATCTCTGGGACATGAAAGTGCTCAATTTGATGAGAGAAGGCAAGTGCCAAGAACTCATAAACATCATGCCTGACTTCATTGAGCATTCAGTATCAGAGTGTAAAGAAGGGTCACTCACATGGCTGCTTGGAGCCTTGGATATGCCCACCTATCCCGCTGAAGTCTATGCATATGGCAGCGTGATTGGAACAGGAAATGCGCTTGTTGAGTGGGACCCAAGTCAAGTAGGGGTGTCTCATGAGCGTTAAAATCGGACTTATCGTCCCAGGATTACCACATCCCCTGTTGGCTCCCGACGGCCATCCGAGCTGGAAGTCCATTCGCAATGCGTATGAGGCTGCACGGCAGCAGCTCATTGAGATGGGTGTCGAACGGATCGTCATCTATTCGACGCAATGGTTTTCGATTTTAGGACACCAAATACAGGCGGACCCCAACCCAGAATGGATTCATGTTGACCAAGAGTTCCACGAACTCGGAGAAATGCCTTATTCATTCTACACAGATGTTGAGTTTGCCAACCGCTATGTGATTGCTGCTCGTAGCCGAGGGCTTCATGCTCGAACGGTCTCTTATCACGGATTTCCTGTGGATACTGGTTCGATTGTGGCCAATAATTTGCTCAATCCAGACAACCGTTTCAAGGTGGGGATCGTGTCCTGCAATATGTATGCCGATCGTGCTGAGACTGTTATTTTAGGAAAGGCTGCAGCCGATGTGCTTTCAGAAGACACTGTGCCTACAGCGGTCATTGCAGTAACCTGTCTTTCTGAGCGGATGCACACCGAACCCGTGGCAGATTCAGACGATCGGTTGTCTTCTTTGATGGATGATGAATGGAATCGCAAATTGCTTGAATTACTCGATGAAGGGCGCTTAGAAGATGTATCACAACTTGCCAGAACATTTGCTGCTCAGGCGCATGCGGACAACAAGTTGAAGGCGATTTGGTGGCTCAGTGCAGTCATGGGACAGCACAATCGATACACTGGAAATGTCATGGCTTATGGTCCCATTTTTGGAACTGGTTCAGCCGTGGTCAGTTTGCTTCCTGCGGAAAAAGAGGCTTCAGGGCATGAGTTTGATGAAGACAATGTTGAGTTTTATCAGGGTGATCGAGATGTGCTTGCCATTGTTGCTGATAAAACCGAAGAATCCGATCATTCATCTTCTGTCGAGCCACCAGCCAGACAGATTGCTAAATCTGATGTGGTGGTCAGTACTTCAGCTGCGCCCAAGCCAGTAGGAGCGTATCCTCATGCGAGAAGGGTTGGAAATCTGTTGTACCTTTCGGGAGTAGGGCCGCGTCAGCCAGGAACTGATGCCATTCCAGGAGGCCCAATAAAGAATGCCAATGGCCCATTAGACTATGATGCTGCAGCACAAACCCGTGCTGTCATTGAAAATATTAAAATCATACTTGAAGCCTCCGGTGCGTCCCT
>JAYYJC010000206.1:0-10824 GCA_036146655.1 Myxococcota bacterium
GCAACCCAATCTTCAGTCGCATGTACTCCCCCTATCGTCTTGCACCACTCAAGACATCTACCGTTACCGAGCACGCCACTGTACAATCTACAGAACAGACCTCATCTAGCGTACCGGCAGTCCCACAAACCACTGTGGTAGAGCCAGCAGTCATCATCGATTTACCTCATTTTTCAAGTGCTACGCCCATCACTTCAACAGAGGAGTCCAATTCAGAAACGGCTGAAGAAAGCTCAACAGAAGACACACAAACAAAGCCTCAAAACACACAAAATAACGAGGCAACGGGGCAACGCACATCAGGCGTAGAAGATCAATTTGGTAAGCGGGGAATAGACGGTAAACCACTTTCAAAATCAGAAATCGAACAGCTTAGCCGACTACGAAGTAGAGATGCAGAAGTCCGTGCCCATGAATCGGCTCATGTCGCAGCGGGTGGTGGCTTGACGAGCATGCCAACATTCTCCTATCAAGTGGGTCCAGATGGAAAACAATATGCCATTGGGGGAAGTGTCAACATTGATACTTCACCAGAGAATACGCCTGAAGCGACCATCGCAAAAGCTGAGCGAATTGAACGGGCTGCTCTGGCACCTGCCAACCCTTCATCACAAGACCGTATAGTTGCACAAAAAGCAAAACAAATGCAGATGAAAGCGCGCATGGAGCTTGCGGCTGAGAAGAAAGCAGAAATAGAATCTTCGACACAAAATGATTCAACCCAGTCTATGACCAACGCAAGGCAAACGGTTCAGAACCAAGTCACGATTGCTTCATCGACAACACTAAGTCCACAGGAAACCAGTCAAGGTTCTCGGACGGGTTATTCTGACACAAGTGGAAGTTCAATTACTGGGACAAGCACACCCATTCCAGTTACACGGATTGGCCAAAACACAAGCTCACAAGGCGACCGTACGAATGTATCTAGTCCCAGTTATGACATCGCTGCCGGAAGCAATATAACAATTTTAAACAGTTCCCATCAACGATTTGATCCAAATCAATTCCCCAATCTTCTTGCCCAGCTCAAAACATCAGATGGTTCTGAGTGATAAATCTACTGATTGAAGAATTCGGTTTACGCAGGGATTGCGCCTCGAAAAACCGTCACACGAATGACTTGAAACATTTCTGCAACACTGAGACATTGGACTTGTACAGGCATTCTATATGCCCTATAGTTAGTGCACCAACACGAAATCTCATCTTCCGCTTTGGAGAAACAACATGATGAACTCTTTCCTTCTCTCCTCTCTCTTTGTAAACAACGCAATGGCTGATGACCTCAGCAATGCGGACACCTCATACATTGGTGCTACTATTCTTGAAGGCGATGTTGACATGACCTTCAATCCAGCAGACATCTACACCATCGATCCTTCGGATCCTGACCTCATGGCAGATGCAGAGTTCATCGGTAATTCACTTTATATCCAAGCAGAAGACAAAGACGGTAACTCCGTAAATGCAATTGTTGAGTTCTTCTGGTTCGAGTCATCAATCGACCGAGGTTCTGACTTTTATGTTGCAGTTGTAAAGGCAAGAGCCATACCCAATCTGAATGAAGGTGGTTCACTTTGGACAGACAGCTGGTCTTCTGCACATCCTGTATTATCTGTATTTGCAAACCGCCCCGCTTCAGGTTCGCCAGGCGCATTCCGATGGGATTGGGCAGTTCCGTTTGAAAACTATGGAATCGACGCATACGGTCAAGTTTCACTAAATAACAGCTACGGTATTGGCGCAAATGCAGAAGGTTCAGCAATGGGTGCCATTGCAGTTCCAGATGAAACAGAAATTAATGGTGTGGGCGTCGATGGAGATGCCTCAGTCCAAGCCAAGGGCTTTGTTTCAACTGACTTCAGAGTTCAAACCCAATACGAGATGACACTCTGGCGATGGGAAATCTATGTTAATGGCCAGACCGATACCATGGCTTGGGACATGTACCTCAACACAGGTGACAGAGACACCCAAAGCGCTTATCATGAATACTTTCTCCCCATACAGGTCGACGAGGGTGAAACCTTCAGTCTTGAAAACCTTGAAATTGTTGCTAACTTCGATACATGTGGCTTCTGGCCAGATTGGATGTGGTCTGCTGGCCTTTGCCGCAGCGAAGTAGGTCTCGTTCTCGAAAATCTTGAAGTTTCAGCCCCATTTTATTCAACTGATACAGATGAGCCCTCTTCCGAGCCGTCATCTGAACCATCAAGTGAACCATCCTCAGAACCCGCTGCAGAACCATCTGATGAAGTGACAGATCCAGAAGATGGAGATCCTGGCTTTGAAGACGAAGACGACTCTGATGACGCACTTCCAGAACTCGACTCACAGCCTACCGAACCCGTCAAAGGCTGTTCCGTAGTCGGCGCAAGCACCATGGGTGGACTTGGATTAGCAGCTCTTCTTGTTGGTTTACGCAGAAGAGAAGACTAAACACCTACCTCACTTAAAATCTGAATACCTGCACTTGGTGCAGGTATTCTGCTTTTCTAGCCTGATAGAACCGTTAAATATAGTTATAGTGAGTCTATTGGAGCAGGTATGAAGTTCTTTGATGTCATAGAAGATGCACCGATTGGAATTATTAAAACCAATCGGTCGTTGGCGATCGAAGAAGCGAACGCACCAGCCCTCAGTTTACTTGGACTAAATCCAGAAGAATATCATCACTTTAGCCTCAGTGAGTTCTTTAAAGGAGAGCAGATTGAACGCTTTTCATCTATGTTTTCTGATCCTGAAGCCACCCCTCAAAAGTCTGGTTTCATACATGATGGCGACAAAAGACGAAAAGTAAGAATCTCAGTAAGCCTGATTGGTGACACAGACCTCATTTGGTACATCGAAGACCGCCACGAAACATGGACCCTAGAGCAAGAGATTAATACCTACAGAAGATTGCCGAGGGAATACGGTCACGACATGAACAATCTTTTAACGGTCATCTTGTCAGCGTCCCAAATGCTTAAATACGATCTTGATGAAAACTCTCCACTTCTGGAAGACATTGCTGACATTGCTGACGCTGCCAATCGAGCTGCAGCCCAAACCCACCAATTTATGAATCTTGGTCGCAGATTGATCATCGATCCGGAAACACTCTCCATCCACAGTTTAATCAAAGACAATTTTCATTTGCTACAAAGCATCATTGGTGAAGGACAATTTCACCTCCCCGAAATGAATGACATTACCCCAGTGTATGCACCAAAAATTTCGGTATTGTCGAGTATTATTTATTTATTGCTTCACATGAGAACCCTCTCACCAAGCACAAATGTCAAACTGGTATTAGAGCGTGTATTGTTGTCGGCCGAATTTTCAAACACCACATTGGGTGTTCCCTTTCAGGAAGCCATTTCAGTCACACTCTGTCATGAAGATTATCCCATCGAAAATACCGAACTGCACAGCAAGCACAATAAAACAGCCACTGAAGCAGACTATCTCACATTGTGCTGGGAAGGGATGCGCCGGGCAAATGGTGCCATATTTTCTAGAAAGACCAACAATGCGCATTGTATTTCGTTATATTTTCCTGACATAAGCAGTGCTTTGTAACTGTTACCCACGGAGACCCTATGCTCTTTTTCCTCTTCGCATGCAGCGGACAAGACACAAACATTAATCGCATCACGCCTGACCTTGCTGTTTCAATAAACGAGATCGACTTCGGGTCAGTTGTCATTGGTGAAACCGCTGAGCAAAGTTTTCAAATCATCAATGCCGGCCGTGGCCCTTTATACATTTCTGAAATACGAGTGGAAGGTGAGCATGCAGAAGACTTTACCCCCGCTTTAAACAATGATGAACTCTTTTCAGAAGAGATCATGGATGTCCCAATCACACTAACACCCAGTGATTACATTGAATATTCTGTCAATCTACAGATATTTTCAAATGATGACGAAAACCCCGTTTATACAATTCCCGTTACGGCCTCTGGTGGCGATGGTCCACAGCCAGACCTCACTTCTGATGCCAGTTCATTGGATTTTGGAGAAGTACAACTGGGCGACGAGGTGACAAAATACTTCACAATACAGAATGCAGGAGAATCGGTTCTCAGTATTGGCTCAACAGCCCAAACTGGTTCAGGAGCCTTCAGTCTCGTTGGTGATCTTGATGCATCGACCCTTTCTCCAGGAACCGCATCGAGCATTTTGGTCACCTATAAACCATTTCAATCAGAAGGGGATTCTGGTGCACTGGTTATAAACTCAAATGACCCAGACGAACCAGAGTTTACCATTAATTTTGAGGGTAATGGTGGCGGTGAGTTTCCATATCCAAGTGCAGAAATCGATTGCCCATCAGGTCAAATCACACCACCCATAACAGTTACACTTGATGGTTCAGCCAGCAACGATCCCAATGATAGCCCCCTTACTTTTCAATGGGACATTGTTGACAAACCCGTTGGAAGTGTCAGCGCTCTTAACTCACCACAAGAGAGTACAACAGACATCAATCTCGATGCAGCCGGGGACTACAACATATCACTGACAGTGACCAACGAAGACGGTGTGGTTTCGTCACCAGCTGAATGTCTGATTGAGGCGATTCCACCGTCAGATATTCATGTTGAACTGTCGTGGGCGGAACCAAGATCAGACTTTGATCTCCACCTTTTACGAGCCGAAGATGGAATTTATACCTTTAATGATGATTGCTGCTGGTGTAATCCAAATCCAGCATGGGGTGGGTCTGGTGGAAGCGACGATCCCCTTCTAGCACTCGATTCAACCGATGCATCAGCACCTGAAATAATTGACTTACCAGAAGCGCCAGATGGCGAATACTACATCCGAGCCCATTACTATTCTGACAATGGGGGCGGTGATGCATCAGCAACTGTTCGAATTTACATTGAAGGTGAACTGGAAGCACAATATAGCAAATCCCTCACCCACAATCAGATGTGGGATGTGGCCTTCATCCGATGGCCAGAAAGCTACCTAATTGAGGAAAACAGCATACCTTACAATTACGAAGGTGCACGAAGCTGTCAATAACCGCAAAGGACTCAACATGCCCGTTATCAGAATTGCAAAATCAATTGTGAAGCGGATCTTAAGACGCTCATCAGATCAAAGTGTCTCAAATTCCGCAAACCAATCCCCACAATCCTATCAAGCGCCAAAAGCCGCTCAGCCAAAAGCAGATAATGTCAAGACGGCCCCAAGCGCAGCACCCAAACCCGTTGCTGAGGCTTCAAAACCAAAGACAAATCAAAAGGACGAACAGGTTAAGGCAAAGGCCCCAGCACCCCCCAAAAAAGCGGTAAAGAAAAGAGCGCCAACGGCTAAAGCTTCTCAAGCAGAAGAAAGCAAACCCAAAACAAAAGCAAAGCCAAAAGCGAAGGCAAAGCCAAAATCAACAAAAGCAAAGACGAAAGCGAAGGCAAAGCCAAAATCAACAAAAGCAAAATCCGCAGCCGAAGCAAAGACAAAAGCTGAGGCGGATGCAAAGGCAAAAGCTGAGGCAGATGCAAAGGCAAAGGCTGAGGCGGATGCAAAGGCAAAAGCTGAGGCAGATGCAAAGGCAAAAGCTGAGGCAGATGCAAAGGCAAAAGCTGAGGCAGATGCAAAGGCAAAAGCTGAGGCAGATGCTAAAACCGCTGAAAATGCGAGTAATTCGGCTGATAGTGGTGCAACCTTCACCTTCTCAGCTTCAGGCATTATCCCAAGTGAATGTCCATCTTGTGGTGACTCTTCACACAACAATTGGGTACGAGATGGTCAAGATTTTGTCTGTGGTTCATGTAACGAACCGTATGCTTAAAACACATTATCACATGGAGTCCTGCAATGCGTACATCTAATCCCGCACTTGGCGACAGTATATTCAATAAACACGCTCACACAGCCCCTCTTTCAGACTCGGGTTTAATGACCATCGAAGGCACCGTTGCAAAGAGTGGATTTTTACTTGCCATTTGCACACTTTCTGCCCTTGGCATTTGGTTTGCCACAATTGCCACCTCAACCCAAGTCCTTCCGAATGGCCAAGTGCTTCCAAATCAAGCCATTGCCTATCCAGCCATGATTGCTGGTTGTATCGGAGGTCTTATCATGGCCCTCGTCACCATGTTCAAAAAGAACCTCGCAGCCTTTACTGGAACATTGTATGTGGTTTTCGAGGGGCTGGTCATTGGTGGCCTGTCCGCCATCGCTGAAGCTTATTACCCAGGCATTGCCCTTCAAGCCGGCCTGCTCACTTTCGGTACGCTGTTTACCATGCTAACAGCTTACCGAACAGGCGTTATTCAAGTGACCGACAGGTTGAGAAGCATTATCGTCGCAGCAACTGGTGGCATTATGCTCGTCTATCTTGCTTCATTTATTATTGGCCTCTTCGGCGGAGGCATTCCGTTCATCCACGAAGGCGGAGTAATCGGCATTGGATTTAGCCTAATTGTGGTCGGAGTTGCTGCATTCAACTTGTTACTTGACTTTGATTTTATCGAAAGAGGTTCAAAGCGAGGGGCACCAAAGCACATGGAATGGTACGCCGCTTTTGGATTGATGGTCACACTTATTTGGCTTTACATCGAAATTCTTCGCTTGCTTATGAAGCTTCAAAGTCGAGACTAGACATCACAATAGATACGCATTTAGGGGACGCTTCGGCGTCCTTCTTTGATTTCTAACCAGAGGACAACACATGCTTACCATCTCAATCCACAATCTATGGAATGGTGAAAGTTCGACACCCAAAGAATGCTACACACTATCACTTCGACCTGATAAGAGAGGGTATCTTCTAGACATCGAAGCCCCCTATTTTAATGATCCCAAACCCATCGGTCCAAAAGGATCGTTTTGGAAGCTTTGGGACTATGAAGTGGTCGAATTGTTCATCGTGGGATCAAACGGCCACTATCTCGAGATCGAATGTGGCCCCCACGGACATTATTTAATTCTTCAACTCGATGGCGTTCGCTCAGTCGTATCACATTCATTGCAAACCAAATATAATGCTCAGCTGGTTGGGGAAAAATGGTTAGGACAGTTGGTCATTCCTGTTCAATGGCTACCCCCAGCACCGTATCGCATCAACGCTTTCGCCATTCACGGCGTTGGGGCAGAACGCCGGTATCTCTCTTTCACCCCACTCCCAGGTGAGACACCTGATTTTCACCAACCGTCACAGTTTCGTCCCTCAGAACTTCCAAATATGGGATAATCTGCCTTTAATAACTCGAGGTGCTCATATGCTTGTTTTCAGCATTTTAAATCTGGCCTGTAATCCCAAACCCGCTCCTATAAACGAAACAGCAGACAACATCGATACTGAAGATCCAAATGATACAGGATATGATACTGGAGATACCGACACTTCGGATACCAGTGACACAAGTACCCCACCAGATCCACAAACCCCAATTGAATGGAACTGGACAGAGGGGCCTGCATTACCAGATTGTAGCCCGCAAACCGGCAATGGCTCTCTTGTCGCGTTAAGTGGCGTGGTTCTCACAATGGACGGCCCAGTTGCAGGAGAGGTCGTTTATGACTCAGCCACTGGATTAATTACTTGTGTGGGAGACAGCTGTGATACAGCGAATGCCACTGTTGTGTGCACAGAAGGCATCATTTCTCCTGGATTGGTAGATGGACACAACCACATGCAATACAATGCATTGGCGCCATGGCAACACGAAGACCTCTACCAAAATCGTTATCAATGGCGCTCGGACGGCCGTTATTGGGATTACCGAGAAGCGTACGACGATCTAGATTCAGCAGGTCTCCTCTGCGAAGTGGGACAATGGGCAGAACTTCGAACCATGGCAGGTGGCGGTTCGGCTGTTGTTGGTTCGTCGGGAGGCAGCTGCATCGCGGGTATGGTTCGGAACCTTGATGAAGACAATGTGGCCCACGACATTGACAATTACGATTTGTATTATTCTGCAACGACTGTAACGGATCGATGGGATGAAAGCGACGGGGAACGCTATTCGGAGAAACTTGAGAATGGTGAACTCGGCGGTGTTTTTAATCATGTTGCTGAAGGCATCAATGGGACAGGTGGGTATGAAATCGATCACATGATCGACATCGGCATGGCTGGACCAGGCATGGTTTTTGTACATGCAACAGACGCAAGCACCGAGCAGTTGGCTCGAATGGCCATTGAAGGTACATCCATTTTATGGTCACCACGAAGCAATCTCGATCTTTATGCTGCCACTACCAATGCAGATATAGCTTTGCGCTTGGGGGTTGATGTGGCACTTGGTCCTGACTGGACTTGGTCTGGTTCAGCCAATCCAATGCGGGAACTTCGCTGTGCAGCAGAATATCTGCAATCCCGCAACACCTCATTGAGTGACAAAGACATATGGGAAATGGGGACCGCTGACGCTGCCCGTCTTGTGGGTTTGGATGGCATTTTGGGTATACTTGAACCTGGTGTGAAGGCAGATATCGCTGTATTCAACTACTCAGAAACCCCCTATCGTCCAATCATTGAGGCTGCCCCTGAAGCTGTCCAGTTGATGATCATCAATGGGCGAGCTCTAATGGGCCACCCAGACCTGATGGCAGAGACCGTTGCAGACGACAGTCTTTGTGAGGTGATACAGGCGTGTGTTGAAGAGCGGATGATTTGTATCCGTGACTACAGTACTGATGATGGCTATACGGATTTGGAAAACATACTGTCAAGTACCATGGCTCAAACGGTAATGCCTGACGGTCTTGAATATGCAGGTGAACTCTTTGGAGTCTTTCAATGTGTTGATGAGCGAGCCAGCTGCAATACTGCATCCCCGACTGCAGATGATACTGATGGCGATGGTATCCTCGACACTGAAGATGTATGCGTTTACGCCTACAACCCTCAACAACTTGATCACGACGGAGATGGGGATGGCGATGCCTGTGACCCTTGCCCATTAAAGCCTAATGCTGGAGACTGCGCACACGACATTGAAGACATAGATGATGATGGTTATCCCAATGACAATGACACCTGTATGACCATATACAACCCATCACAAATAGATGCAGATGGTGATGGAACAGGCGACGAATGTGATCGATGCCCAACATATCCCAATCCAAACGATGGACCGTGCCCTTATACCATCGCAGATTTACGAGATCCAAGTTCAACCAACCGTCCTCCGGAAGGCGCTCAGGTCATCATCCAAGATGTAATTGTAACAGCCAACCGTTCCGGCTATGGATATGTGGTCCAAGATCAAAATGCCACTGAATACGGTGGACTCTTTGTTTTCAGTACCAGCCTACCTGAAGTTGCACTTGGGACCATTATGACAGTGGAAGGTACCTACGAGGAATATTATGGGTTGACTGAGATAACGGATCCAAGTGTTACCAGCACGGGTTTGGGTAACCTTCCGTCTCCTATTTCAATCACCAACACATGTGACATTGGAACTGGTGGTTCTGACGCAGAACGCTATGAAAGCATGCTGGTTTCGATCGGTCCAAGCACAGTCAGCGACAGCAACCCAGATGCTCCAAATGACTATGGTGAGTTTGAACTTGATGGATGTCTACGAGTAGATGACATGCTCTGTAGTTCTTGTTGGAGTCCACAACCAGCTTTGAACAGCTCATTTACCGGAATGACTGGTGTCCTTGGGTATACCTATGGCAACCATAAGTTACTACCCAGAGACCTGACAGACATCAACAACCAGTAACACAAGAGCATTAAAAGAAAATGGACGCCTTTGCGTCCATTTTTGCATTTAAATCTATGGAAAATAAACCTAAGTGATGCTTAGGGTTCAATCCACTTAGAGGTCTTTTGGGTTTCAATGCGTTCCGTCAAAGTGTATTCAACAAATGGAACGGCATTGGGTTCATCTTGAGTAACAGAGGTTACCCGAGTCCAATTATTGGGTTCTCTCTCTTCATACCACTCAAATCCGTAATCCGTAATAAAGATGATTTGACGGGTTGATTCTTCACTGACAAGGACATTTTTGTACCAAAGCTGTGTTCCCACCTTCGTGTGGGTAAAGCTGCCTTTACATCCATTATCTAGCAGTAAAGTGTCTATTGACGAATCTTCGTTCGTTTCACTGTCAGTCTCATCCACTTGAATTTTTCCAGTGTACAAGCATTGTGTAAAAACATCGGCTCCCTCTGGGAGAAAGTAAGTGGCTTCAAACATTTCAACTTTATCGACTTTTTCTGCTTGTCCTGCAAAGTTTAAAGCAGTCTCACCACCATAAATGTACAAGACATTTCCATTTTCGGACGCCCACACATCACCGTCTTCAGGCTCATTTCGAGTGAGCAATTCGACTTCTGACAGGTCTACATCTTCTTCAAAGTCCTGCCAAAGGGTCCCCAAATCAAATCGAACCACATACTCATCAGCAGCCACTCCGTAGTAGCCAGCATCGGTGAATACCGCATCGTCAGTGTAGGTTGTCAGGGCATACTGAGGGGTATCCAATGACGGGTCAAAGAACAGCTCGTCTACGATGCTGTAAGATGCAGTCCGACGGCGCTCTTGAACGACCGATGCAGGAATTTTATCAAAATCATCTTCATTGGGAACAAGTGGATGTGAGAGATGAGTCTCACCTACAACCGTTGACAAGATTTGCTGTTGGCCAAAGGCAGTCACCAGACGAGACCCTGCAGATGAAGCTGCAATGCTTTGGGTTTCTCCTGTTCCCACCACACCAACTGATTCCTCAGGTTCTCCACCATTGACAATCCGAAAGCTCGTTGTGGTCTGGCTAAATTCAATGTCGGCAGTGAACTGAAACCCAAGAGGATAAGGGTTAGAGGAACATGCCATCAATAAAGGGAATATGCTTAATGT
>JAYYJC010000207.1:0-10000 GCA_036146655.1 Myxococcota bacterium
AGTGTTGAGTCGTGTGTTCAGCCAAGTGGCTATGTCGACAACATGGACGATTGCAATGACTCTCAGGCTCTTGCTTGGAGTGATGCAGAAGAAATCTGTGACGGTGTCGATAACAACTGTTCTGGCGACGAATCAGATGCGACTGATATTTTGAATTGGTATGCAGACATCGATTCTGACGGCTATGGCGATCCAAATGTGAGTGTTGAGTCGTGTGTTCAGCCAAGTGGCTATGTCGACAACATGAACGACTGCAATGATTCTCAGGCCCTTGCTTGGACTGGTCAAGTAGAAGTCTGTGACGGTGTCGATAACAACTGTTCAGGCGACGAAACAGATGCGACTGATATTTTGACTTGGTATGCTGACACAGACTCTGACGGCTATGGCGATCCAAATGCGAGTGTTGAATCGTGTGTTCAGCCAAGTGGCTATGTCGACAACACAGACGACTGCAATGATTCTCAGATCCTTGCCTGGACTGGACAAATAGAAGTCTGTGACGGTGTCGACAACAACTGTTCAGGCGACGAATCAGATGCGACTGATATTCTGACTTGGTACGCAGACTCAGACACAGACAGCTATGGCGATCCAAATATGAGTGTTGAGTCATGTGTTCAGCCAAGTGGCTATGTCGACAACATGGACGATTGTAATGATCTCGACAATACCATTCTTCTGTGTCCTACCGACGACAGCGATGGTGATGGAATCCTTGCGTCACAAGATTGTAATGACAATGATGCCTTAGATTTGGATTGTGATGGGTTCCCCGACAATATTAATTGCGATGGTACCAGCACAACTGATCAGGACTGTGATGGCGCCGTGCTCGGTGATGATTGTGACGACAGCAATCCTTATGTGGGTGATATGACAACTGATCAGGACTGTGATGGCCTACTAAGCACAGAAGACTGCGATGATTCGGATCCGATGAACACCATCGTTTTATTTGATAATGATGGTGATGGTGTGACCAGCTGTGAAACAGATTGCGACGACAATGACATTAATAATACCGATGTCTGCTCAATCTATGCTGGCATCTTTGGTTCCTATGAACTTGAGCATAATACTGTAGATGATGTCTGTAACATCATTGACTGGATGGGTAGTGCCTATAACTGTGTGGATTCTGAGGTGGGTTCAACCTGTGAGATGAATGCGGTATACGAAATTACGGATTTTACCATCGATTCATCGTGTCCAGATTGTGAATTCAACTTCGATGTTACATTGACTATGATTCCAGAACAGTCGTCTCTAGACAATTGTCCGAGCATTCGCTATCTCGGGACCAATGGTCTGGTCACTGGTATGCCACCGGTGACCATCAATAGAAATGTGGGTTATGACCCAGACTTTTACGGCTACAACAATCAGGATAATGCCTTACCTTTTGGATTTTGTTACTCAAGTTGTACAGGTCAGGGACCATTTAGATATTTCAACTACAACACTGGATATGATTGGTATTATGGACAAACATATGAGTGGTCAGATGGATATTGGGATAACATCACTGAGTTTTATGATTTTGATGGGGAACCCTTTTACAATTCTTCGATTTCTTCAGTTCCGATAGTCTCATTCGACGGTCAGTATTTAGAATTTGATATTTCAACACACTATACCTACATGACCACTGAGATATATTACTCAATTCCCTGGGCTCAATGGGACCGTTATTCAAACAATAGTGAGCGTTTCTACATTGAGCAGATTGGCTATGAGAGTGTCGACAACGATCTTGATGGTCTCACTGAACTCGATGGCGATTGTAATGACCACGATGCTTCCTTGGGAAATATCGCCTATGATGCTGATTGTGATGGCGTCTCGTATCAAATTGATTGTGATGATGCAGATGCGAATTTACTAGCGGTGAGTAACGACATGGATTGTGATGGGGCACTCACGCTGGATGACTGTGATGACAATGATGTAAACTCTACCATCCGTGCAGAAGATTACGACTGTGACGGGGTACTTGTTCAGAACGACTGCAACGATGCCATTGCAACAATGCCCAATGAGGATGCTGATTGTGATGGCGTATTAACGGTTGATGATTGTGATGATACCAATCCGGCTACCATCAATGACATGGATTGTGATGGCGTATTAACGGTTGATGACTGTGATGACGAAAACCCAAATCTTCTAGAAGTTGCCTTAGACACCAACTGTGATGGGGTTTTAGACATTACAGAGTATTATTCTGGGGAGCATATGACAGAGTGTTTCGATGTTTATACGGAGTACGGTTATCCAACACTGACCTATGATGTTGTCCGAACTTATCAAACATTTGGTTTGGTTCCATCAAGCTCGATGTGTCCAACCTGTGAGTTTGAGTTTGAGATTGAAGCAGTGAATGTTCCACAGAACTCATACGGGTGGTCGTATCAAACATGTACGTCTGGCTATGGCAACCTTACATTCGTTTATGGATATGATGACGACTATTATGGCTATGGTCCATCATTAATCATTAACGGCCAACTGGCCTTTTATGATGGTCAGCCAGCGACCGCTTCTAACGATTGCGACTATATAAATAATGTCGTTCAATCCTCATCAAATGAAGTCATCGATGGCCCTGATTTTTGCAGTACTCTTTCTGCTGCTACAGTAAGCTTTGATGGAACCAACTTTGTCTACAACTCAGGAACAATTGGCGGGTCGTATTGTATATACGGCTGTTTCTATGACCACAATGCGTATTGGAACAACACACATGGCAATGCTGTGATTTTTCAGCCGTAACCTATTCTTCCAGCAGTAGGCTGATGCGCTCCCATTCATTGAGATGTGCCTCAAGCGCTTCTTCGAGCTTTGAACGGTCCTCAGCCAATCGCTCAAGCTGGTGATAATCGCTTCCGGCATTGACAAGTGACTCATCAATCGCTTCAAGGGCTTCTTCTGTCTTTGCAATGTTTCGTTCGGTTGCATTAAGGGCCTTTGTGAGCTGACGCCGTTCCTTGTTGCGGGCCTTGTTGTTGACATAGGTGTCTTTTCCGGATTGTGCAGCTTGAGGCTCTTCTGATTTGTCATGCCGATAGGCCTGAGGGATGAGCCATTCTGGCTCCACGCCCATTCGAACTTCAATGCGTCCGTCTTCAATCCGTCCGATGTGGGTGGCGACATCTTCGACAAGGCTTCGATCATGGGAGATGAAGCAAATGGCGCCCTGATAGGCTTGAAGGGCATCTGCCAGTGCCTCTGCGGTTTCGATATCCAAATGGTTGGTTGGCTCATCAAGAAAGAGTACATTGCTTTGCGTGCAGATGAGCTGACACAAGGCCACCCGTGCTTTTTCACCGCCAGAGAGCTGAGCCATTGCCCTGGTGTGGCACTCTCCTCTGAGGCCAAGGGAGCCCAATACGGTCCGAATCTCTTGGGCGTTTTGAGGGATTCCGGCATTCAGCAAATACTCCAGTGGGCTGTCTTCAAGTGGAAGTGCTTGTGCCAAATCTTGATGAAATATGCCAAGCAGAGTTCGATCCCCGTATTCTACTCGACCATCAATGCAGGACAAATCACCAGACAATGTTTTAAGAAGGGTTGATTTTCCGGTTCCATTCGCACCGATCAATGCCAGCCGCATCCCTTTTTGAAGCTCAAGCTTAACCCCTGTCAGCAGGGGCTTGTCCCAACCGATCAATGCGTCACTAAGCCGTATTGGAACCGCTGCTGATGGGGGCCCTTCCGCAAACCGCATACGGACATTCACCACCTCATCATCGGGGCGCTCCAGGATTTCCATGGCATCCAGTTGTTTTTGTCTGGACTGGGCTTGTTTGGCCTTTGTGGCCTTGGCACCAAAACGGTCCACAAAGCTCTGGAGATGTGCTCTCTTTTGATCCTGCTTATCGAATGCAGCCTGAGCTTGTGACAAACGAAGCTGTCGCTCTTTTAGATAATAATTGATGTTTCCGCTGTATTGATGCAGCTTTTGTCCTCGTATCTCAAGGGTTTGCTGGGTGACCTTGTTTAGAAAATACCGGTCGTGGCTCACTATCATTATCGCATACGGGACTTTTGATAGGTGATTGGCCAGCCAAACTCGTGCATGCAGGTCGAGATGGTTTGTTGGCTCATCGAGAATGGCCAAAGTGGGTTGTGAAAGCAGCAGTTTGGCCAGGGCAATTCGCATCTGCCATCCCCCTGAGAATTGATGACAAGGGCGTTTCCAGTCTGAAGCCGAAAAACCCAATCCATGAAGCACCCGGCCGATTTGTTCATCTTCCGTGTATCCGCCTTGATTTTGCCAGTGTTCAAGTATTGTACTGTAACGCTCTATCGCCCGTGCTTCTCCAGATTGCATGGCCTGTTCTGCTGCATCGAGCTCGGCCTTGAGTGCCTCGAGCTTACCAAGCGCAGTGCGTGCCTCTTCCCACAGGCTGAGCTCGGAGCCAGAAACGGCCGTTTGGGGAAGGTAGCCGATCTCTAGGTTGGGCTGGGTTTTGATTTGGCCGGAAAAAGGGAGTGCTTCACCCACAATGCATCGAATGAGGCTGGTTTTACCCGTTCCGTTTCGGCCGACAATGCCCACATGCTGACCGCTGTTTAATGTCCAAGAGGCCTTGTCTAGAAGAAGTTCTCCGCCAGGCGCAAGGCAGAGGTCTTGAAGTTGTAGCAGCATGCCGTACCCCAAAGATGAAGGTGCACTATTTAACGCACTCTCTCCCAGAAGGGGAACATTAAAGGCAGAGACCAGATTAAAAATACCGTTCTCACAGTAACCTGAGATAGGTGTGAAGGCATTCTTTGAGAGTCGTCCCATTGAAGTGGTCGCTCGAAACTGACTTAGTCCAATGGAACTCCCGTTGATCATCAAGCGAACTCGAGGTTCTGTCGGTCTCTTCATCACTTGTGCTATACTGACCGCAACAGCAAAGAGTGGAGGCCACCGTGCGACTTATCTTACTCATTGGACTTTCAGCTTGTGCATTTATGGGCAAAGCAGATTTGGACACCAACACAGCCAACAATGACGATGGCAGTGACACCAGCGACTCAGAACCCACAGATACAGAAGACACGGGTGACACTACGGATAGCAGCGATACGGCTGACACCAGTGATACCGATACCAATGACTCCGGAGTCATCGATACGGCTTCGCCTCACCCTGTCTGTATGGTCCCCAATGCGTCTGTGACCAGTGCGGGCAATTTAATCCAAATGAATGGTGTTCAAGGCGGCGACTTGTTTGGGTGGGAGGTGTTGGCTTGCGATGTTAACAATGACGGGTACGACGATGTAATTGCTTCTGCGCCATATTCCAATGCCCTCCTTGGGAAAGTTGCGGTCTTTTATGGGCCAGGAAATCTGTGGGGCGGAAATATGAATATTTCCTCCGCTGACACATCGATTGCAGAGACCAACTCCAGTTCGTCTGGATTGTTTGGAGCGCGGTTAGGGTGTGGTGACATTGACGGTGATGGAGATGATGACCTTTTGGTCGGTCGAGGTGAGGGTCGAAATGGCTTCAGTGGTTCGAGTGATGTGGGCCTCTTTGTCTACAAAAACACAGGACAAAACTGGGGGGCTCAGATGAACGCCAGTAATGCAGATTTACAGATCAGCTTTGATTCTGGGGTCTCCGATTCAGCTTCAACACCTCACTTTCCGTTATTTTGGGTTGAAGATGTCGATGGTGATTCAATTGACGAGGTGCTTCTTTTTATGAACAGCAATTCGTACTACACGCCCTATGCTCCAAATGCTGACAATACGGTATGGAAACTCGATTTGGAGTTGGTTTTTGGTGCCGCTAATATGGATACCCTCGCAGTTAATCGTCTCACACCGTCTGGCATCGACTCGGTGACACAAATCCTACCCATTGGTGATTTAAACAACGACGGTCAAGTAGATTTCTTTTTTGGTGAAGGTTTTCATCATGCGGGCAATGCCATACCAGGAAATGCCGTATTTTCTTTTGGATATCCAAGCAGCAGTGCAAATCTAAGCACCATTGGCTATGCGCAGTTTTCGGGTGTTGGCTCCGACCGTTTTGGGCAGGCTGCAGCCTTTGGCGATTTTAAGGGAGACGGTACCACCAGCTTTGCCATTGGTGCGCCAGGGGGGTCAAATGGACTGGGATACCTGCACTTCTACAGTGTCTCACCAGATACCCTAAGTGGCACTACTTCTGGAACTGGCGCAGCGTCTGGGGTATTCAATGGGCCAGAAACAGGCGGTAGCTTGGGATTTGGCTGGAAAGTGAAAAATGTGGGGGATTTTGACGGCGATGGTGCCGATGATGTCATGGCCACATCAGTAGGAGAAGCGGGTCAAAGCGGCTATGCCTATATATTGTCTGGCCCTTGTCTCGGTGGCTTTTATCTTTTGGATGAGTCTGCCTTACTCAGAATTGAGGGTTTGGGTACAGAAAGCTATTTTGGTTATTCTGCGGATGCGGGTGACATTAATGGCGATGGTGTCTCAGACTTGATTATTGGTGCCTACAACACATTCTTATCAAGCTCAACTTATCCAGAAGGCCGTATTTTTGTATATCTATCGGGCAATTAATGCCCATTTCAACATTGTTTGAGACCGTTGCAGACAATGGTTCATGTGTTATAGGGCATGGGTATTAAAAACCGTCGGAGAATAATTATGTTCGTATCTCTTTTCAGTCTTTGGCTTGGCTGCAGTGCAGAAACCCCAAGTCAAGCAGAACCACCTGCTCAACAAAAAAGCACGTCGCCTGAAAACAAGCCGACTCCCAATGAGGCGTCCAACGCAGCTGCCGCTGACACCCCTGCGGTTGATGTGCCGGAAGTTTTACTTAAGCCAGATCAAGCCACTTCAGAAGCTCCAGTGAAGTACACTGTATTGTTGACAACGACCAAAGGAGACATTCTCCTCGATGTGAACTCTGCGTGGGCACCTCAAGGCGCTCAGCGATTCTATAATCTCGTTAAAATAGGATATTTTGAAAACATTGCTTTCTTCCGTGCCATCAAAGGCTTTATGGCCCAATTTGGTTTGCATGGTGTGTCGGAAGTCAACAGTGTTTGGCGGCAGGCACAGATCCCAGATGATCCAGTCTCTCAGTCTAACACTCGAGGAATGGTCACTTTTGCAACAGCTGGTCCCAATACACGGACCACTCAACTTTTCATCAACTTGGTTGACAATACCAGCCTAGACAATCAGGGCTTTGCTCCATTTGCTAAAGTCATTGACTCTCCAGGATTGGGGGGTGGTATGGATGTGGTTGACTCCTTGTTTACAGGCTACGGAGAAGGTGCTCCTCGAGGGCGAGGCCCCAATCAACAGCTGATACATCAGCGTGGCAATGCATACTTGAAACTAAACTTTCCTGAACTTGATTACATTGTGTCTGCTCGTGTGTGTGGTGAGGGTCCAACCCCAGAAAATGCACCGGAATATTGCCAATGAACATGGGCTTCTTATTCCTTGCGGCTTGCGGCGAGGGAAAGTTAACAACCCCAGAGGCCTTTGCGCATCTATATGGAATTGAGCATTCCTTTCAAACCCTAGGTGTGACGGACCAGTGCTTTGATGGGGCGCTTGAGATACTCTTCATGCCTGAGGGTTCTGACAATCCACACGAGTTTGAGTATCCGATTTACATGCCCCTTCTTGAAGAGACCCCTTATCAGGGCAGCGTGGATTTTAGAGAGCCATTTGTGGGAATGGACGTTGAAATTGTCGGTGATGAAACTGGTCAGCTGTCCATTGAAGGTGCAGTAATGCGTGCAGTTGCTCTTGGTGGAAGTTTTGGCGATTGTGCTGCAGACATGACTGTTGCAGCAGACTTCACACCTTTTGAAAATGGTTTTTCGGGCGTGGCCAACATTCAACTTTCAAATCTTCAAAGTACAGAAGAAGCATGTCCTGTACCCAGTTCCGAATCGTGTGAAGTGCGGCTGCAGTTGTTGACAGAGCCTTCCGAGTAACCTAATCATGCAAACATCCTTGCAGGGTGTTTGTTGCGTAAAGCGGCCAGCACATCATTTTGACGAAAAGGTGGATTGAGCCTTGAGAGTCTAATAGTAAGAATGGGCACAATAAGGGTTCCGCTTTCAAAAATTCAAACGGTCTTTGGGACTTTGTTTTATAATAAGAGCATGTTCCTTCTTATCGCATTCTCCTGTTCTGCACCCATTGAAGCACCCAAAGACTTTGAACAGTTGCTCTCCTATATTTATGCTCGTACGATGGATAAAGATGTGGATGAGCTGACTGCCGGTGCAGAAAATATGTTGGAATTTGCGGGTTCTAATCAGAGTGACCTTCAAGAAGGCTATACCATTTCACCTCTGACGGATGTCAGTATCGAAACAACAGGAACAACCCCTCGTGCAACCGATGAGCAGTATGGTGTTGCACTCATGTACTCTGTGCCCTATGGAACACGGGATGTCACTTTGGTAAACACCATAGAAGACCTTGAAATGGTCTATCTCGATGACTATATCAGCTATGACCGAGAGTATCACAGCGATCAACATTGTTTTGTTGAGCGCAGTTGTTCAACAGTTCGCTTTCGATCCACCATTCAATCCAGTCTGCCATTTGGTGCAGAGATGACGAGTTCTAACATTAATGAAATCCGCTGGCTTGAACTCGACAGTGGATTGGCAGCCGTTCAACGGTCTTGGCTTGACGGAGATGCCGTCAGTTCCGCAGAGTGGGTGAATATGGAAGCTCAGTATTATCTTGGAATTACTTACCAAACCGAGACAGGTTCGGATACTGTTGCCGCATCATGGGCTGCCATTATGGTTGGGGACCTTCCTCTTCCTGAAGACACAGCTAAAAACCAAGCACTTGATGCACTCCGAAAAAACGGTGAAGACCTGACTCGGTTCTTAGATGAAAATGGGGGTTATTGATCGTCTTCTTCTGGAAGGACGATGGCGAGATGCAGTTCTTCAAGTTGTTCCTTGGAAACCGTTGAAGGTGCGCCCATCAGTAAGTCTTGCGCCTTGAGGTTCATTGGAAATGGAATAATCTCACGAATGTTTGGCTCATTGGCCAAGAGCATAACAATACGATCGACACCAGGTGCCAATCCACCATGCGGCGGTGGACCATATTGAAAAGCTCTAAACATGCCCCCAAACTCTTCTTCAACATCTTGACGGGTGTATCCAGCCAGTTCGAATGCTTTGACCATGATGTCTGGCCGATGGTTTCGGATGGCGCCACTCGACAGTTCCACACCGTTGCATACGATGTCGTATTGCCACGCCAAAATATCAAGTGGGTCCTTGTTGTTGAGGGCATCCATTTCGCCTTGTGGCATTGAGAAAGGATTATGTGAGAAATCCACACGTTCTTCTTCTTCATTCCATTCGTACATTGGAAAGTCGACAATCCAACAGAACTTAAAGACTTCTTTCTCAGGAAGATCGAGTTGTTTACCGAGTTCGACCCGCAGCAATCCAGTTCTGCTCTGTGCATTTTCAAGTTTTGAATCGACGACAACCAGCACTGCACAGCCGGGAGCCCAGTCGTCAAGCCCTTTAAAAGCATCAATCTCATGTTCAGAAAGTTTTTTGGCAATTGAACCTTTGAGGCCACCCTCTTCTGTAAATGCCACCCATGCGACACCGCCGCCACCTTGACTTTTGATTAGTTTATCGAGGCCGTCAAAGAACTTTCTTGATTGACCTGCCACACCAGGAACAACAAGGGCCTGAGCTGAGCCTCCTGCTTGGATGACATTAGAAATAAAGTTCAACGCACAATCTTTCAGAATTTCAGAAACATCTTGTAGCAGCATCCCATAGCGCAAATCGGGCTTGTCAATGCCATATTTTGCCATGGCTTCTTTGTATGGTATGCGAGGGAAAGGTGCTTCTACTCGCCAATCAGAAAATTCTTCAAAGATCTCGATCATGACTGCTTCAACTTCTTGAAACACCTCTTCTTGTGTGACAAAAGACATTTCCAGATCTAGTTGGTAAAACTCTCCCGGAGAGCGGTCTGCTCGACCATCTTC